>JADGHC010000004.1 GCA_019689655.1 Microbispora sp. | reverse complement strand
AATGGTGAGGTTTCGTCTTGTGCAGCGTCTTGCGCTTCCCGTCTGGTGCTAGTCCTGTCGTTTGGGCGAGAGTCCTTCCCTTATCGACCCCCAAAGATCACGACTCCGGAAACGTGGGAAGAGCTCGTTCCACCCCTGCGGTGCGCAATAGGGGAGGAAGGCGACTCCAGGATTTGGAACGGTTCTCGTCTAAGGAGATCGGAATCCTGGGTCGCCGACTGACAGGTTCTACCGGGATGAGAAACCTGCGTGTACTGTCTCGTCCCGGATGATCATTGCTGCGGTGCCAACGAAGGAGGAGGGCCTTCATGGAGCCCGGTAGCAGGCGATGGGTGGAGGTCACACCCTCGGAGTCCGCTCGCCCGTACGACCGGCTTGCCGTGCTGGAACGGCTCGCGGACCAGGCGACGAGCCGTCCCGCCGCCCGGTGGTTGCTGCTCCCGGTCGAGCAAGACGGCCGGCCGCACATCGACAACCGGCCTGCCCCGGGCGCGCTCGGCGCGGTCGTTCTGCCGTCGGGCTGGCTCGCAGAGCAGCGGAAGCAGGCTGCGTCATAACGGCCTGCTCGTGTGGGGAACATGACCGTGCCTGCAATCTCTGCAGGTCCGAAATCACGAAAAGAGACGGTTACAACAGGTTTCCTGGTCAAGGCAGTGCGTAACTGATCTGGTTTGCCAATTGCCGGGGCTAGTCACATCCGGCTGAAACGCTCAGGATAGAAGTCATGCCAGGTCGATTATCGCAATGGGTGGGTGGCCTTCTCATCCTTGCTGCCGTCGGGGGAACCGCAGCCTACTTCTCGGTGCTTGGACTCGACAAAGCGGACAAGATGGCGAGCGTCGTCGGGGCGCTGGCGGCGGTAGCGGGCTTGGGGCTGACACTGCATGGCATGTTTCGGGCGCGTCGCGCGGCCCATAATTCAACGATAAGATCACCCGACGTGCAGAACGTGGTCAGTGGAGGCTCTCAATACGGCTCCGTTCTCCAAGCTCGGGACATCCGCGGACCGATACGCTTCGGCGCTTCCGGTGGTTCGGCACGCGAGAGCGGCGAGAGTAACCTCTGATCGCCCTGTTGGTTTCGTCAGGTGTTCCGTGTTCGCTGAATCGGGGCGCGCGGCGAAACCGACCGTATGGAGCAAGATCAATCGGGCGATGTGGAGGGAATCATTCAGAATGTCGGACGGCCTACGCGTGATCTTGATCTCTTTTGGTGTGAGCGGTTTCAGGCTTCTGTATGAAACATGCATCGCATCCGGGCATACACCTATCGCATTCGTGCATGCCCGGTCGTTGCGCCAGCGAAAAACCACCGGCAGAGGATCCGCAGAGACCATTGCTGATATCAGCAGGGCGCTGCCGCCGGGTATGGACCTCCTGCTTCCGGGAACGGTAAGTGGGCTGGCCAAGGCGTTATCCGGATATCAGGCAGATCTCATCGTCGTGTACGGATTTCCCTGGAAAATTCCCAGAGAGGTTTTGCAAAGCACGCGACTCGGTGCCATCAATGTGCACACCTCGCTGCTGCCTCGTTATCGAGGACCGATACCGGTTCACTGGGCGGTTCGCAACGGAGACCCGGAGATTGGAGTCACCATCCACTGGATGGACGAGGAATTCGACAGCGGGAACATCCTCGTGCGCAAAGGCGGCATCCGCATCGAGGATGACCTTGTCACCGAACGGTTGTGGGCCGACGTCGACCAGGTCATCGCGGAGCTGCTCCCTGTCGCCATCGAAGCCGCCGCTGCCGGCGCCGAAGGTGAGCCCCAGAATGAGGCCGATGCGAGCTATGCCGGCTGGATGGAGCCGGACTTCATGTTCGTGGATTGGAATCGGACTGCACGCGAGATCCACAACCAGGTGCGCGCCTTCCGGTTCGGGCTGTTCGGGCAGCGTGGGCCGTTCGCTCGAATCGACGGTGAATGGATGACCCTGCTACGCACCGCTCTTGTGCCGGGGAACGGTTTGAAAGTGGCCTGCGGTGATGGGCCGATCTGGGTTACCGAGATGGCGCCTGCTCTCCCACCTGATCGTTGACAGGATATTTCCCTGAACATAATAAATTTCGGATCGCGTACCTTCGAAGGAGAGCACCGATGGCTCGCGCATGGGAGGCGGACCCGTCGGCGACGATGGTCCGGCGGCTCGGCAAATCGGCGGCCGAACTGGGCTGCACCGGAAATGACGATGGTTGTCCCGACATATGGGAGCTCGACAACGGGGATATCGCTGTGATCGGAAGGGATCTAACGAGTTTCTATGCATCGCGCCTGCCTGAGAGCGTGGTCATGGCCGAGGACGAAAAACTCGTTATCATTCCCCGGGTCATGCTCATCGCGGCCAAGGCGGACTTACCTGATGCGTGATCTTCTCAAGACATTCCCTGGTGAGAGACTTACTCGGCGCGCTTACCAAGACGACTTCGGCGAGCATTTCTGGGCGATTCGGGAGCATGACTTCTGGAAGCTGGAGCGGCGCCAGGCGTTCGATGAGCCGGAGGACGAGAGCTGGACGGCGTTTTCGGCCGGCGACTGGAAGAGGTCGCTCCGGCTGCTGGACGAGCGACGAGACGCCATCCAGGACTACTACCGGCGCATTGACGCAGCCGGCTTCCGAACACGGCGCGTACGAGTCGTAGAAGAGCCGATAACTCCCTATCTACGCTGGGAGCTGCAACTTCTTCGCATGCGGCACCAATACGGCGGCCTCGTACGCATAGTCAGCGCGAAGGAGGTGCGTCCGCTGGAGACGGCGAATCAACTGCCTGAGCTGGTCGTCCTGGGCGATGACGTCATGTACGAGGTGCTCTATGACGAACATGGCGTTCTAGCGGGCGGTGTTCGATATACGGACCGTTCGCTGATCGACCGGTGCAGGACAATGATCGAAAATCTGTACCGGGTAGGCGAAGACATAACGGAATACTTCGCCCGTAACCGGTCCGTGCTTCAACTGTCCCATTCCGGTGTCTGACGAGCTGCGCCGGATTCCGCCGATGTTCGAGGTCTCGGGGGATCAGAGGGAAGGGAAGCGTTGGGGTCCAGGAGACCAGAGGGTGGTGGCGACCGGCACGACGGGACCACCCATTCGGAACTGTCGGGCACCGCAGGCGATGTGGTGCAGGCGCGGGACGTGCACGGTGGGGTACATTTTCACGGCTCGGCGCCCGCGCCCACGCACATTCCCCGGCAGCTGCCCGGTGACGTACGGGGGTTCGTCAACCGGGTAAATGAGCTGGACAGGCTTCGAAAGGTCCTGATCCCCGACGGGCACTTGTTCCGGTCGAACGGTGTCTGCGTGATCGCCGGAACCGCCGGCGTCGGGAAAACCGCGCTTGCGCTGCACTGGGCGCATCAGATCCGGGAGCATTTCCCGGACGGTCAGCTGTACGTGAACCTGCGCGGGTACGACCCTGGTGAGCCGGTCACCGCCAGCGAGGTTCTGGACAGGTTCCTGCGTGCTCTGAACGTCCCGGCGGCGGCGATCCCGCCGGATCTCGAAGCCAGATCGGCGATGTACCGTTCGCTGCTGGCCGGCCGGCGGATGCTGGTGGTGCTCGACAACGCGGCGAAGGCGGCTCAGGTCCGCCCGCTGCTGCCGGGTACGGACACCTGTCTGGTGATCGTGACAAGCAGGGATCGCCTCTCTGGGCTGATGGTGCGAGAGGGCGCGCACCGCGTCACCGTGGACACGCTGCGCGAGTCGGAGGCGCTGGAGCTGGTTCGCCGGGTGACCGCGGAATACCGGGGAGAGGACGACCTCCAGGAGCTGGCCGAGCTCGCGCGCCTATGTGCCCGGCTTCCGCTGGCTCTGCGCATCGCGGCGGAGCGCGCCGCCAGCCGGCCGTGGATGCCGCTGCGCGAGCTTATTCAGGACCTTCGTGACGAGTCGGCGCTCTGGGACGCCCTCACCGCTGAGAGTGGTGATGAAGCGGACGCGGTCCGCACCGTCTTCGCCTGGTCGTACCGAGCCCTGCCCGAACCGGCCGCACGGGCGTTCCGGCTGCTGGGACTGCACCCGACCCCGGAGTTCGGGGTGCCTGTCGTGGCCGTCACCGCCGCGAGCACCCAAGGGCAGGCCCGGCAGATGCTCGACACGCTGGTAGGCGCTCATCTCATCGAGCAGATCGGACCCGACCGCTACCAGTTCCACGACCTGATGCGCGCTTACGCGGTGGACCAGGCCCTTGGTGAGGAGAGCCCGGAGAGCCGCAGGGAGGTGTTGCGGCGAGTGATCACCTGGTATCTCCACACTGCCGCGCATGCCCAGGAGACGCTGGCCCCGCTCGACCGGCCGATTCGCCTGGGAGAGCCCGATCCCCTGGTCGGCGCACTGACCTTCTCCGAGTACGCGGAGGCGCTGCGCTGGTTCAATGCCGAGCTTGCGAACTTGGTCGCCGCGGTACGGGTCGCCGCGGAACAGGGGTTGGACGACCTCGCATGGCAGATCGCGGCCGTAACCCGCGGGTATTGCGCCCGGCACAATCCCTTCGAAGCCTGGTTCGGACTGGCTTCGACCGGACTGCGGGCCGCCCGGCGCGTCGGCGATGCGTACGGCGAGGCGGAGGTGCTGGAAAGCCTCGGCAAGGCGTACGTCCAGTCCCACCAGCTCGACAAGGGCGCCGAGCATCACCGCAAGGCGCTCGCCTTGAGAAGGGAGATCGGGGACAGCCTCGGGGAGGCCATGTCACTCAACGCCCTGGGGCTGGTCGGTCTCCGTCGGCGAAACCTGCGTCAGGCCCACGCCGACTTCTCACAGAGCCTCGACGTGCTCCGGGCGCTTGACGAGCCTCGCTGGGAGTCGACCGTACTGGCCAATCTCGCGGAGACGAACTATGAGATGGGCCGTCTTGGCGAAGCCGCCGACTTCGCCGGGCGGGCGCTCGACGGGTTCCGTCGGCTGGGATATCCGGACGGGCAGGGGAACGCCCTGCGTCTTCTGTCCATGGCGCGGCGCGAGGCCGGACACCTCGACCAGGCCGCGGCCTACATAGAGGAGGCGCTGGGCATCGCCCGAGACCGCGCCAATCTGATGTGGGAGGGCTACTGGCTGCTCGAGCACGGCCGGGTGCAACTAGCCGCCGGGAGCGTCGCCGACTCCCTGGTGTCGTTCCAGCGCGCATCGAGCATCCAGCGGCGCCTGGGTGACCGCAGCCGGGAGGCGCGGGCCCTGGACGCTACAGGGGAGGCATATCGCGCGCTCGGCCGACCGGCGGAGGCACTCGACTTCCACCGACGTGCGGCGGCCGTTCATCGTGAGCTAGATGATCGGTGGCAGTTGGCGATCGCGCTGGCGAACATGATGACGGCGATCGCCCAGGCGGCAGTTGGCGATGACGTAACGCCCTTGCGGGAGGAAGCGCTCTCCGCGCTGGCCGAGTTCGACGACGCCAGAGCGCGCGACCTGCGTGACCGGATCATGGCTGCAGAGAACGGATGAGCACTCTGGCCGCTCAGCCAACGAGATAACCGATTGGGTGCCGGCGCATATTACGCTCGCGCCCCTTCGTCGGCTGGACCCTCGCCGTGGTCTCACGGACGGTGATTTCGTCGTCACCGTCGGCTGGCATTGATGATCCGGCCGGGCCCCAAGATCGAGGCGATGGCGCGCTCTGCCGAGTGGCGCCGGAGCTGAGTCCCTCAGGTCGAACCGCAGCCCAGGTCGTCGGGGGCCGGAGTCCCCGGCAGGTGGCGCTGCCACTCCTCCTCGGTCAGGGAACGGCCTGCGACCGCGCAGACGCCCCTTCGAGGATCCGCGGGCAGGTCGGTCGCCCACAGGCGTACGGTCCCGTCGTCGCCCGCGCTCGCCAGGATCTTCCCGTCCGGGCTGAATACAACGGACGTGACGGTGCCCGCATGAGCTTTGATCGGGTTGCCAAGGGCACGCCGGGTGGGCACGTCCCACAGCCGGATCTCGCCGTCACGGCCTCCGGTTGCCAGGATGCGCCCGTCGGGACTGAACGCGGCGGCGTCGGCGCCACCGGCGTGCGCCGGCCAGGGCGTGCCGATCTGCTTACGGGTGGCCGGTCCCACAGTCTGATCTCGCCGAAGCTCTCGTCTGTGGGATCGAGTGAGAGCGTCACGGCGTACCGGCCGGAGCTGTCGATTCTCACGGCTGTGACGTATGCGGCCTCCCGGGTGGAGCGGCCAGTCGCCACGTCCCAGAAGCGCAGCACCCCGTCCACTCCGGCGGAGACCAGGGTCGTACGGTCGGGGCTGAAAGCCATGTCGACGATGCCGTCGATCGGCCCGGTGACGATCGTGCCGTCCGGGTCGTACCCCGAATAACCTTCGCCGTGCCCGGTCATGATTGGGCTGAGCGGGCGCCCCGTGGCCACATCCCAGACCCGGATGTCGTTCGTGCTGGAGATCGCGACCGCGCGCCAGTCCGGGCTGAAGGCGATCAGCCGCATATCTGCGTCCGGCAGCGGTAAGGAGGCTCCAGTGCGGCGGCCGGAGGCCCTGTCCTTGACCACGAGCCTGCCGGCTTCCTCGACGGCGACTGTTCGTCCGTCGGGGGAGACGGCGAGCGTGCCTGCTGGCAGAGCCGGCATCCGCTCGGCGTGAGTCGTCCATTGCTGGAGTTCGTCCCCCGACGCCACCGTCAGCAGTCTGCCGTCGGAACTGAAGGACAGGACACGGGAGTCGCTCTCGAAGGCGGTCTCGCCTGTGCTCAGCGTGATGGGATCGCCGATCTCGGCCAGGAGTTTCGTGTTCCACAGCCGCCCGGTGTCGTCGCCGGCCAATGTCCACAAGCGGGTTCCGTCGCTGGTGAAGCCCAAGGCGGTGATGGTGTCCCTGTGGCCGGTCAAGGTGGTGCCCGTAAGCCGGTGGGTCCTGATGTCCCAATACCGGATGCTTCGATCGGCGGCCACCGCGATCGTTGAGCCGTCGGGGCTGACGGCGAGCATGTCGATCTTTCCCGAGCGCATGGGAGCACCGAGGGGGCGGAGCGAGGCGGGCTGCCACAGCCGGATCTCGCCGTCGTGGTACGTCGCCAGGACGCCGCCGCCCAGGGCCAAAAGGTCGGCCTCGGCGGGGATGGCGCGCGTACGCCGGCCCGCGACCCGGTCATAGAGCGACATGGTTGCACCATCACGGACGATGACGGTGCGGTCGTCGGGACCGAATGCCATCAGCTCCGCATCGGAAGGCACGCTCAGCGGCCTGCCCACGGGCCTGCCCGTCGCGACCTCGTAGAACCGGATCCGGTAGTCCATGGTGGCTACGGCGATGAGGGTGCCGTCCGGGCTGAAGGCGACGGCGTCGACACGGCCGTCCGGGTCGGACACGTCGGGGATCGGCATGATGGGCGCGACGATCGGCTTGCGGGAGGAGACATCCCACAGGCACACCTTGTGATCCTGCCCCACGCTGGCGAGTACCTTGCCGTCCGGGCTGAACAGTGTGAAGTAAACCGCTCCGGTGTGGGCGTCCGGCAGGGTGCCGAGCATCCTGCGCGTCCGCACGTCCGAACCTCGATCGTGTCGTGGGCGCCGATCGTGACGAGGATGTCGCCGTCAGGGCTGAACGCCGCCGCGGACGAGGCGGGCAGTACGGCGTGCGCCGTGGTGGCCAGGAAGTCGAGCATGCCTTGCCTGGCTTCGTCACTGTGCCGATCTCCCAGGACGCCGCGGCCAGCAGACCCGACACGAGGGGGTCGCTCTGCCGTACGGCATGGCTCCGGTTGATGACGGTCTCAGCCAGGCTGTGGGCTTCGGACGCGGCCCGCGCGTCGTTGAGCCTCACCCAGGCGGCGCCCGCGATCACGGGAACCGCCACCGCCACGGCGAGCCCGGTGATGCCAGCCCTGCGTACTTTCCGGTACGAGGCGGTGAGGAACGCTTCGGAGTCCGGTTCGAGCCGTGGGTAGCGCTCGAGATCGTCCGCGTTCCAGCGGTCCAGGATCTTCTTGACCCTTTTGAGCCGGCGGTAACCGTAGAGCAGGCCGCGGTCACGCGCATCCCGCTTCCAGCGCTGCGCGTCCTCATTCAGCTCGGTTACGAGCAACCGGCCCTGCTCGTCACCCTTCAGCCACTCACGCAGGCGCGGCCATGCCCTCAGCAATACGTCGTGGGAGATCTCCGCCTCGTCCCTGCGCAGCACGACCAGCCGCATCTCGGCGAACTTCTCCAGAACCGCCCGGGACTGCGCGTCGTCCATCCGGATGGCTCTGCGGGCGTGGCCGTTGCTTGTGAGCGCGGTCAGGCGTTGGAACAGCCGGGGCACCAGGTCTTGCTGGTGACTGGGCAGGGACCGGTAGACCTCTTCGGCCGCGGAGCGCACGGCCTTCTCGATACCGCCCGTGGCGATGTAGCCGTGGCGGGTGAGCCGGTTGCCCTCCCGCTGCTGCCAGGTCATCAGCATCGCTTGGGAGAGCAGTGGCAGCACGCCTTCGTCATCGGGGCGCGACCTGAGATCATCCATGATCATGTCGGTTAGGCCGGCCTCCAGCTCCAGGCCCGCCTCTTCGGCCGGCCCCGTGACAGCCCTGAGCCGGTCGGCGTCCCTCATGGGGCCGAGCGTGAACGACTGGGAGTTCTGAGCCCTGTTTAGCACCTTGTGCGGCGTGCAGTGGTGCCAGAAGTCGTCGCGCAGACCGAGCACCACCACGGCAGGGGGCTTGTCATCCGGACCGACAGGATCCTCGGTGATAGAGCGAAGAATCTCCAGGAAGGTGGTGACCTGGTCGGGCGACCGAGAAGCGGCGATCGTGAAGATCTCTTCGAACTCGTCGATGATCAAAATCAGCCGTCCCGCCCGGCCTCCTTCCGCCTGCTTGAGGAGAAGCGGGTAGATGAGCTCGTGCGCACGGTGAGGCTCGGCGGCGAGCCTTTCGAGAGACTGGGCGTCCTCGGCACCGAATATCACCGTGAGGTGGGCGATCAGCTCGGCCAGCGGGGAAGCGGTCGGAGTGAGAGTCGCGCGAGGCCATCGTGCGGCCTCCGGCAGCGCCTCGTGCCCGCGCGCAAGGCGGGCGGCGAGCCCGGCACGCAGCAGGGACGTCTTGCCCGAGCCCGACGCCCCTGCCAGCAGGAGCAGACTGGGGCCGTCCAGCTTGGCGGCCATCGCCTTCACAAGGGCGTCGGTCTCCTTCTCGCGGCCGTGGAAGAAGGGGAAGTCGTCCTCGTCGTACGGCTCCAAACCCTTGTACGGGCATCCGGGCAGTTCGCGGGCAGTGCCGGTAAGGGCGGGTGCCGTGGCCGGCAGCTGCGCCGCCTGGATCTGCATCACGCGAGCGTGGATCTGGCGGAGGACGTCGCCTTGACTTCGCAGAGTGTGCTCGATTTTGAGCAGCGCCTCGCCCATGAACGTGAACTCGGAGAACTGGTCGCTCAGCGACCTGAGCGCCTCCGCCACCCCCGTGAGCTCACCGTCGACGGCCGCTTCCTGCACGACTGCCTGCACGTCGGTCACGCGCAACAGGTGGGCGAGCTCGCGCCGCAACCTGATCGCGTCGTCATCGCCCGCTTCGAGGACCGCGCGGATTCCCTGCAGCAGGTCGGTCTCTACCTCCTCGGCGCTGGGCGGCTTCTTGGTGCGCGCCTTCGCCGCGACTTCGCCGATCAGGTCGCTGAGAATGTTGGTGCCGACGTTGGTGAGGGTCTGGAATATCTCAGAGCCGACGCCTCCTGATGCGACGGCGAGGAAGATCGGGGTCAGAGCAGAGGCAGCGAGCGTGCCGAGCACCGCGTTCGCGGTCCACCGTTTCGCCCGTCCCCGGGTGGGCTTCTCGTCGCGGGTGCGGGTGATCCAGCGGCGCACGCCCTGGTGGACCTCTTCGCGTAAGGTCTCTGGAAGCTCGTTGTCGCCCTGCCTGCTCATGTGTTCGGCCTCGCCTCCTTCCAGAGAAGGGTGGTGACGAAGCGGCAACGTACCGTTCTCATTCGAGGTTCCTGATCGTCCAGAGCTCGATGTGCGACGGATGCCCCACAGAAGACACCCGGGCGGCTCGGGGACTCTCGCCCACCCGGTGCGACAGCCAGGCTGTCAAGCCGCAGGGCCATAGCCTGGGCCGATCCACCACCACCGGCCCTACGCGAACGCCTTTCTGTGGACAGACCGGGGAACAAAACGGGCAAATCTCCGCTTCGGTCCACAGGTTTTCACCACGTGAGCCCGGTCGGATGACGGCTTACCCGGACTTTCCCAGAATCAGCTGGCGGTGCGCCTCCAGCGTCTCCTCCGGCAGGTCGTCCGTCGTGAACCACCCGGCCTCCAGGATCTCCCTGGGGTCGATCGTCATCGTGCCGCCGACGAGCTCGGCCTCGTACGCCACCTCGACCCGCAGCCGGTAGCCGCTGTTCAGCCGGACGAGCTTGCCGACGCGTACGTCGAGCCCGGTCTCTTCCCGCACCTCACGGACGACCGTGTCCTGGAACGTCTCCCCTTTGATCGCGTAGCCGGTGGGCAGCCCCCACTGCCGGCCCTCCGGCCACAGCCGATGCCGTAACAGCAGCACCCGCCCGTCCCCGTCGCGGACGACCCCGGTGACGCCGACCATGAACTTCGCCTGCGAGATCCACATCAGCCGCCACTGAAGCGAGCCGCCGATGCTTCGCCACAGCCGGGCGATCAGGTCGTTCACCAAGGGTCCTCCGTCCGCGATGGGTCAGGCGTGTGAACGCCATCATCACAGCCCGGACGGCTGGTTCCGGACCACCTGCCGCCACAGGGACGCCCACTGCTCGGCCGTGAGGTCCCTGGGCAGCGCGTACGGCGGCACCCGCGCGTCCCGCGCCCAGGCCCGTACGGCCCCGCGGTCCAGCCGTCCCGTCCTCTCCAGGATCTCCCGGATCCCGCACCCGCGCCCCGTGAAGACGCGCCGCACGAAGTCCTGGTACGGCTTCCGCTCGCCGACCAGGGGTACGGCCCTGCGCGTCATGGTGAGCAGGCCGCCGTCCACCGAGGGGGCGGGCCGGAAGGACCACGCGGGCACCCGCGCATGCACCTCGAAGGCGAACCACGGCCACCAGGCGGCCGTCAGCATGCTGGCGCCGCCGACGCCGGCCCGCCGCCGGGCGACCTCCCACTGGACCAGCAGCACCGCCGTCCGCCAGCCGGGCGCCGCCAGGAGCCGCCGCATGATCGAGGTCGTGAGATGGAACGGCAGGTTTCCGACGACCACGTGAGGCCACCGGGGGAACCGGAACCGCAGAATGTCGGCGTTGACGACGGTGACGTTCGCCGGGACCCGCCGGGCCAGCCGGCGTGCCCGCCCGGAGTCGATCTCGACCGCGGTCAGCGGCCTGCCGTACCGGCTCAGCGGAAGGGTCAAAGCTCCGTCACCCGCGCCGACCTCGACGATCGGGCCGGTGGTGCCGGCCATCTTCGCCGGGTCGCCTACGATCGCCGTGGCGGATGACGGCAGCACCGACCCGTGGCTCACCACAGCCCCAGCTTCTCGATGATCTCCGCCGGCTTCGGTAGCTGGGGGCTGGGTGTGCCTTTCGGCTGGTACGGCACGACGAGGTCGGTGCGAGTGCGGATCAGTGCGCGCCAGGCCAGGACCTGGTCGTAGGCGTTCCTGATGCGCGCGCCCTTGGCGCCGTTCAGGCGTCCGGAGGACGGCAGGTCCTCCAGGGTGAGGCCGCCGGCGAGGATCCGGGCGGCTGTCATCGGGCCGATGCCGTGGACGCCGGGGACGTTGTCGGACGGATCGCCGCACAGGGCGCGAAAGCAGGGCCATTGCGTGGGCGTCACGCCGTACCGCTCGATGACGTGGGCGGGGCCGATGTGGCGGGTGCCGGGGCGCATGGCGGTGTTGAGGACGTGTACGTCGTCGTCGAGGAGCTGGTAGAAGTCCCGGTCGCCGGACATGATCAGTCGTGGCCTGCCGGGGTTGCGGTGGACGAGGGTGGCGATCACGTCGTCGGCTTCGGCGTCGTCGATCTCCAGCCAGTCGATGCCGTAGGCGTCGAGGCCGCGTTTGACGTCGGGCAGGGCGAGGATCGGCGTGAGGGCGGCCTCGCCGGCGGGCCGGTTCGCCTTGTACGCCGAGTCGGTGGCCTTCCGCGACGCGGAGCCGTACTCGCTGTCAAAGACGACCACGACTTCCGGTGGTTGCGGCAGCTCGTCGCGGATGGCTACGCGCAGCAGGGCGAAGAACCCGAAGACGCCGGTGAGCTCGCGCGTCTTGTCCCGGGAGTAGATGGGAGCGGGGAAGCCGAAGGTCGCCCGCCAGATCAGGTTGTGGCCGTCGACCAGCAGCAGAGGGACGTCCATCACCGGACCGCCTTCACAAACATGTCAGCGACACTGCCGGGCCGGAAGCCCGTGACGTGCGCAGACAAGCTACCGGGCCTCGCGTGATCGACATGGCGGCTTGCCGGAGTCCGTACGGCCCGCTTCACGGTCACCCGCCGGCGTCATAGGCGACGACCGGGGGAAGCCTGTCGCGCGCCGGCCCGTGCCGGGCGCTGCACGTGAGACCCGATGCCCGGGACCGGGACCCGCCGGCACGCGGCGCCGGTTACGGACAATCCGACAACGTCGTCAAGAAACTTTCATCCGTCTGGTTTCCGCGGCCTTCAGCTATGTCGCCGAAAACGGCATGCAGACGGCCATCCCCGGGCCGGGGAAACCGCCGGCGTGTAGTCGTCGCTTCAGTTCGGCGGGGACAGCCGGTCACGTGCGCAAAGGCCGCCTCCCGGAAGCGGTTGTCGCAGGTCATGCACCGAGCCGCGCTGCGCCCTTCCGGGAACGACTGCGAATCCATTCGCGCTGCTAAGCTTGGCGAAGCCGCGTGATCATCCGCGTGCCGGGTTTCCGCGAGAAGGGCCCTTCGGGTGGTTCGCAATCCTTGTCACCCGAGCCTGAAGAGGATGTGGAGATGACCATGCCGACTGAGCGCTCACCGGAGACACGGGAGCGCGAAGGCTACTACGGGGAGTTCGGTGGGTCGTTCACCCCCGAAGTGCTCCACGAGACCCTCGCGGAGCTGCGCGCGGCCTTCGACGACGCGCGGCGTGACCCGGCGTTCTGGAACTCGTACGTGGAGATGATGGCGTCGTACGCGGGGCGCCCGACGCCGGTGACGTACTGCGACAACCTCACGCGGACCTTCGGCGGCGCGCGGATCTACGTCAAGCGCGAGGACCTGAACCACACGGGCGCCCACAAGGCGAACAACGTCATGGGCCAGGGCCTGCTCGTGAAGCGCATGGGGAAGAAGCGCGTGATCGCCGAGACCGGCGCCGGGCAGCACGGCGTGGCCACCGCGACGATGGCGGCGCGGCTCGGGCTCGCCTGCACCATCTACATGGGCGAAGAGGACATCGCCCGTCAGCACCCGAACGTCTTCTGGATGAGGCAGCTCGGCGCCGAGGTGGTCGCGGTCACGGAAGGCACGCGGACGCTGAAGGACGCGGTCAACGCGTGCCTGCGCGACTGGGCCGAGTCGATGGACGACACGCACTACGTCCTCGGCACCGCGTGTGGCCCGCACCCGTTCCCGCAGATGGTGACGTACTTCCAGTCGATCATCGGGTACGAGGCGCGCAAGCAGATGCTCGAGGTGGCGGGCCGGCTGCCGCGCCGGGTCTTCGCATGCGTGGGAGGCGGCTCGAACGCGGCCGGCATCTTCTCGGGATTCCTCGACGATCCCTCGGTCGAGCTCGTCGGCGTGGAAGCGGGCGGCAAGGGGATCGATACGGGCCGGCACGCGGCGCGCCTGGCCGGCGGCAAGGGCCGGGTCGGCGTCGCGCAGGGCTACAAGACCGTCTTCCTGCAGAACGAAGAGGGTCTCATGCAGGACACGTACTCGGTGGCGGCGGGCCTCGACTACATCGGCGTCAGCCCGATCCTGGCCGACCTGCACCAGAAGGGACGAGTCCGCTTCGAGGCGGCGACCGACGCGGAGGTCGTCGAGGCGCTGCGCCTCACGATCCGGAGCGAGGGGATCATCCCGGCGCTCGAGAGCGCCCATGCGTTCGCCGGGGCGTTCCGGGAGGCGGCGAGCCTCTCAAGCGACGACGCGATCCTCATCAATCAGTCCGGCCGCGGCGACAAGGACATCTTCACCGTCGCCGACGCGCTGGACGACGACGACTGGAAGGATTTCATCCGCCGGAAGAGCGCGGGATACGAACGATGACCATTACCCGGAAGCCGGACCTCGAAAGCACCCTGCGCCGGCGGCTGGCGGACAAGCCGCTCCTGCTCATGACCCACCTGGTCGTCGGTTATCCGTCGCTCGACGACAACTGGGCGATGCTCGAGGCGATGGACAGCGCGGGGGTGGACCTGGTCGAGCTCCAGATGCCCTTCAGCGAACCCATCGCCGACGGCCCGTCCTTCGTGAAGGCCAATCACGACGCGATCCAGGCGGGGACGGCGTGGCAGACATACTTCGATCTCGCCGCGCGCGCCGCGGAGCGGTTCAGCTTCGAGATCGTCTTCATGGGCTACTACAACGCCGTCTTCCGCATGGGGGCGGAGCGCTTCTGCACGAACCTGGCCGAGGCGGGCATGCGGGGGTTCATCCTCGCGGACCTGCCGCCGGAGGAAGCCGCCGAGCTCAATGCGCTGGCCCGCGGTCACCGGCTCGACCCGATCCTCATCATGACTCCGACGAACTCGCCGGAGCGCCTGGCCGAGATCGCCAGGCAGGCGTCGGGCTTCGTCTACTGCGCCGCACGCAAGGGCGTGACCGGGCGGAAGACGGACCTTTCGGACGGCGTGCCGGCGTTCATGGAGAGATGCCGCAAGGCCACGTCGCTTCCGCTCGGGCTCGGGTTCGGGATCAGGACGGCCGACGACGTACGAGAGCTGCGCGGCATGGCCGACATCGCCATCATCGGTACGGCGGGCCTCCACGCGTGGCAGGAGCGAGGCGCGGACGGCTATCGGGAGTATCTGAAGTCCCTCGTGGCGGAGACCATCTGACGTAACGGCCTGCCCGGAGCCCGGGGTATCCGCACCGGCGAATCCACCCCCATCTGGCGAAGCACCTGAAATAGCCTCGGACGGGATCGAACGCGCTTTAGGCTATGCGGACGATCAAGCCTCACCGACTTGTGGGATTTGATACCGATGCATATGCCCCGTAAGACGGCCGTCCTTCTTACGGTCGCGTTGCTGTCCGGCTGTGGTGCCGCTCCCCGGACTCCGGGCAGCCGGCCTCCGGCGCCCGCCCCACCTCAAACGAGCACCGTCGCTTCCTCGCCGCCGAGCTCGCCGTCCCCCGGCACGGCCGGGACGTTCGTACGGGAGGGGCGGGCCGGGCTCTACGGCGCGGATTCCTTCCGGGTAGAGGTGAAGGCTCTGGAACGGCTTCCCGAGCTGACCATCCTCAGGCTCGAGATCACCAACCTGGAGGACAAAGAGGTCTCCGGAGAATTCGGATATGACGGGCGCGCCTTCCAGACGGTGACGTTCGGCAAGTTCCGGCTGTTCGACCCGGTCGGCGGGAAGGTGTACTTCACGCTGAGGGAGGACGACGGCAGCGGCAGGGCGTTCGGCACCCGCCACAGCCTGAAGGGGATGGACCATCTCCCCGAGTATCTCCGCCCGGGCGTCCGCTACCCCGTCGAGGTGTACTTCCCGCCGCTGCCCGCCGAGGTCCGGCAGGTCTCGATCGTGCCCGATATGGCCATGGCTCCGTTCACCGGCATCCCCGTCACCGAGGGCACCACGCCGCCCGTCGCCAGGGAGCGTGAAACGGGGACACCCGCGCCCGGTTCGACGTTCCAGTGGCAGGTGGTTCCGCCGACGGGCAAGATCTGGTCGGCGGTCTCGGACGTGCACGAACTGATCGAAACTCCGCAGAAGACGACGCAGCGGGCAGGCGCGGAAGAGACGATCGGGCTCCGGACGGACGTGCTGTTCCGGTTCGACAAGGCGGATCTGTCGGACAAAGCCGCCGCCGTGCTGGACGAGGTGGTCGAAGAGACACGCGAATGGGCCGACCCGGCCAAGCCGCCGATCCTCATCGAGGGGCACACCGACAGCAAGGGCGAGGACGCCTACAACCAGGAGCTGTCGGTGCGGCGGGCCGAGGCGGTGCGCCGGTATCTCGCCGCCAAACTCGGCGACGGATACGTGTACAAGGCCGTCGGCAAGGGCGAGAGCGAGCCGATCGCCCCCAACACCAAGCCGGACGGCAGCGACAACCCCGCGGGCAGGGCCCGCAACCGCCGCGTCGAGATCTCCTACCAGATCAAGCAGGAGCGCCCGGGCGCGACCACCACGTCCGGTCCGCCGGTGAACGAGGTGCGCGGGTCCGTACGGGAACCGGCCGCGTTCCGGGCCGATACCGGACCGGTCGTCGGGACGCTGCGCTGGCGGCGGAACAACGACGTGCTGCGCGTCGACGTTCACCCGTTCTACCGTGACGGCGCCTACCTGGTGGCGGTCTTCGACGCCACCCTGGAGAGCTCGCAGGCGTTCGTCCCGCTGCCTGCGCCGTTCACCGGCGGCTCGCACCCCTTCTCCACGAACTCCGACTACGCCAAATTCACCCTGGTCGACCCGGTCAGCCGGGCGCGGTACTTCCCGCTGAAGATGAACACCGAGTTCGTGGAGAACTCCGTCCTGGGCATCGCGAAGGGCGAGGTCAACAGGTGCTACGTCTACTTTCCGGCACCCGCCGACTCCGCCACGTCGATCACCCTGGAGGCGGAGGGCCTCGGCTCCGTACCGAACATCCCGATCGAATAGCCGTCGTCGTGCCGGATGGCGGTGCCGGACACATCACGTGCGCCGTTGCGATCCCGCCGGTCGGGCGACCGCTTCGACGGGCTCCTGCAATGCGCGTGTGCTGTCGCCGGCCCACCGGACCAGCTGTGCGTACCGGGCCGTCCAGGCATCGGGAACGCCGCCGGGATCCTCACGCGGATCCCGGCGGCGCGATGGGCCTACGCCGGCCACTCATCCGCCCGAAGCGGCGAGCGCCTCCGAGATGCGGCGCCGGTAGTCGTCCTGTCCGGCGCGGTTGGGATGGAAGGCTCCCTTCTCATCCAATTGCCCCAGCAAGGATTCCCCGAGGGTGACCACCCACTTTTCCGTGCGAGAGGCACAGTAACCGTGGGGCAGGAAATCGGCCGCGATCCCGCCGATATAGGTCCACCCGTTACCGCTCGCGGCGGCCCGCACCGCGGTGTTCAGCTTGGTAACGATTTCGGCCTCCGCCCACCGGGATTCATCGGCCGACCAGAAGGGGAGTATCGGACAGTAGTTTCCCTTCTCGTTGCGCAGCGGGTTGAAGTATTCGGTGAGGTAAACCTGTCCGTCCCGGGCGAGTTTCTGCTTCAGCCTGCCGGCCAGCTTGACGAATTTGTTGGGAAGCTCCGTCAAAGCGTCCGCCGCTTTACTCGCGGCCTTGCTTTTGGCGCAGTGCGCCGGCATGAGGCACGCCGCGACCACATCCGCGAAGCCGATGTCGTTGGCGCCCACCGACAGCAGCACTGCCTCCGGGGTCCTGTCTTTCACGAGGCGCTCGGCCTCGGCGACCTGCGCGGGGAGCGGGTTTCGCCTCTCCCCGCCGCGCGGGTCGATTCCCCCGTATGCGCCGAGCAGTCCGGTGTCGATCGTCGCGCCCGAGCAGGCGAGGTCGACGAAGGTCACCGACGTGCGCGGGTCGGACCGCTCCAATTCGAGCGCGGCCCGGAACCCGCCGGCGGCGGCCGAACGGTGGCAGCGGCGGTCGATCCAGGGAGGGTTGCCCTCGCCCGCGGCCACCGAGTCGCCCAGCGACACGATGAGCTTGTCGTCGATCTCGATCGTCCGGGCCCCGGAGGAGACCGTACGGCCGGCGGCGGTCGCGGTCACCTCGACGGGCTTGGATCCCTCGGAGGGGAAGTCCGCCGGCAATTCGCAGGTGCCGGTGACGGACCGGGTGACGTCACCGTACCGGAGGGTGTAGGTGAGCGACGGATCGCACGGCGCTCCGCCGGGGAAGGCCACCTTCACCGTGGCCTTGTAGACGTCGGGGTTCACCTGCGAAATCGTCGTGGCTGGCTCGCCGGTGAACCGGTCGGGCACCGTCCAGTCCAGCCCGGACGCGACGTTTCATGCCCATCCCTTCTCGGCGAGGAGTAAGGCGAGTACACGGCCGGGAGCGGTGTGACGAAAGTCGGTTTTCCGGCTGACAGCCGAACGGGGGTCAGGTGCGAACGGGCGGTTTCCCGCATGCTGAAAAGGCATAAGACCGCACTGCGTCGCGAACATGGTGGCATAGGTGACGAATTACACGAATCAGTCGACTTATGTTCCAGTCAGGATTTGCACGGTAATTGCTGGAATAGCCCATGTCGGCGGCCGTAGTATGAGGCTCCGCCCTGTGCATTTGCCTCGTACGCGGATGGTCCCCGCATGGCTTTCGATCGGCGCCTTTTCCCCAAAGGCCACCACAATCCCGCAGGTGTGGAACTGGACCGGGTCACCGCGTACTGCGGCGGGGCGATGCGCGGTGTCGTCGGGGTGGTGGCCGCGGCCGCCGGAATTCTGGGCGCCGCCCCGCCGGTGTCCTTCGCCTGGCTGGGCCCGGCGATCACGATCGAACTGGCCTGGACCGCGGTGTTCGTCTGGTCGGCGCTGCGCCGCCGTCGCCTGGCCACCTGGCCGATGGCCTGCGACATCGGGGTCACCATCGCGCTCTGCCTCACGCAGGCTCACCTGGTGTCGGACGACGCGCTGCCGGGCGGGGCGAGCTGGGTCGCCGCGGTGACCACCATGACCATCGTCTGCGCCAACTTCACCTGGAGGCCGTACGCCGGCGTACCGGCCGGGGGCGTCGTGGCGTCGGCCTATCTGATCGGCGTGCAGCACGCCGGTGCCGCCGACGGCGTCGTGACCGCGGGCATCCACCTGGTGCAGATCACCGCGACCGCCACGCTGATGACGCTGCTGCGCACACAAGCCGCCGTGGCCGACGCCGAGCTGGGCAGGCTCCGGGAGGTCCGGCAGGCGGAGATCGTACGGCGGGAACGCCGGGCCGACGAACTCGCGCAGAACCGCCGCGTGCACGACACCGCCCTGGCCACGCTCATCGTCATCGGCGCCGGCGGGATCGAGAAGACCTCGCTGGTGCTGCGCGACCGCGCGGCGGCCGATCTCGCGGAACTGGAACACATGGCGGCCACCGCCCGGCCGCCGGCCGGGCCGGTCCGGCTCGACGAGCGGCTGCGTGCCCTGATCGCGCGCAGCACACTCCGGATCAAGGCCGAGCTGCCGCAATGTGCGGTGCCGTGGGAGGTCGGCGAGGCGTTCGCCGCGGCCGCGGCCGAGGCGCTGAGCAACGTGGCCCGCCATGCCGGGGTGGACACGGCGCTGATACGGATGACCAGCGCCCAGGAGGAGGTCACCGTCGAGATCGTGGACGAAGGCCGTGGCTTCGACCCCGGCCGTGTGCCACCGCACAGGTACGGCCTGCGTGAGTCGATCGAAGGGCGAATGCGGGCGGCGGGCGGGAGCGCGGAGATCTCCTCCGGCCCGGACGGCACGCGTGTGGCCCTCAGGTGGCGGCCGTGACCGGCGATCCGGCGGCCTACGTCGCCGGGCGGTACGAGCGGGGCAGCGTCGTCGCCGCGGTGGTGATCGCCGCCTGCTGGCACGTGGGGTACGACCTGACCGCCACGGTCGGCAACTGGTCCGTCTACCGCTGGCCCGCCGCCGTGGCGGGGGCCTGGCTCGCCTACGTCGGCATCGGCGCGGTGGCCGCCCGCGCATTGCTGCGCACCAGGCGGACGGCCGGCGCCGTGTGGGGCCTCGCGGGCGCCGCGCTGGCCCTCGACGTGATCGTGCTCGCCGCCTGCCCTCCGCACGAGGTGCTCGGCCCGGGCGACTGGCCCTGGGGATCCATCGGCTGGCTCGCGGTCCTGCTGTTCTGGTGGCGCCGCGGCCCGCACGAGCTGATCGTCTTCCTGGCTCTCAACGGGGTCGTGATGCTGGCAGGCATGGCGCTGAACGGGGTGCTCGACCGCATCTCGCTCGCCAGGTTCCTGATGGTGTTCGTCGGAAGCGTCACCTTGCAGCTCGGCTACAGCGTGGCGACGCACGCGCTGACCTCGGCCGCCCGGCGGGCGGCACAGGTGTCCGCCGCCCGCATGGAAGCCGACGCGGCACGCCAAGTCGCCGAGCAGGTGCACGCCGACCGGCTGAGGCGGTACGCGCAGGTACGCAAGGCCGCCGCCGAGCTGCTCAAGGCCCTGGCGGACGGAGCCGACCCCGCCGACCCGGTCCTGCGCCGCGAGTGCGCGACCGGAGCGGCATGGCTGCGCCGGCTCATCGCCGAGACCGACGACGTGCCCGACCCGCTCGTACACGAGCTGCGCGCCTGCGCCTACGACGCCGAGCGGCGCGGTGTCGTGGTGTCGCTGCTGCCCCGCGGCGCCGTGCCGGAGCTCCCCATCGAAACACGTCGCGCCCTCACCGAAGCCCCACTGGAGGCGTTGAGCAGGGCGCGCAGCGAGGCGCGCGTGACGGTGGTCGCGAACGCCGGCGAAGTGGTGGTCAGCGTGGTCGCCGACGCCGACGACTTCCCGATACGCCGAATCGAGGGCGTAAGGGTCACAAAACAGCGGGAGGGAGATGTGCTGTGGATCGAGAGCCGCTGGCCCGGCCGGTGACGGTCGCGGTAGTAGACGATCATCCGATCGCCAGGGACGGCATCCGCACCTGGCTGTCCCGGGATCCGCTGGGCCGGGTGGAGCTGATCGCCAGCGGCGCGACCATCGAATCCGTCCTGCAAGGGCCGGGCGCGACGGCGGACGTCCTGCTGCTGGACCTCGAACTGCAGGGGGTGATGGTGATCGACCGCATCGCCGAGCTGTGCGCCGAAGGCCGGCGGGTCGTCGTCTACTCCGCGCACGAGGACCCGGAGACGATCCTGGCGGTGCTGGACGCCGGAGCCTCCACCTTCATCGCCAAGAGCGAGAACGAACAGCACTGCGTGGACACGATCGTGGCCGTCGCGACCGACCGGCCCTATGTTCCGCCCGTCATGGCGGGGGCGATCCTGTCCGACACCCGCCCGCAGCGTCCCCGGCTCTCCGAGCGCGAGAAAGAGGCGCTGCTGCTGTGGTTCCAGTCCATGTCGAAGGCGTCGGTGGCCCGGCGCATGGGGCTCACCGAGGCCACGGTGCGCCAGTACATCGACCGGGTGCGCGTGAAATACGCCAAGATCGGCCGTCCGGCGCCGAGCAAGGCGGCGCTGCTGGCGCGTGCGATCGAGGACGGCCTGATCGAGGCGCGCGAGATCCGCGAGTACCGCTCCTTCGCCGCCGGCCCCGATCCGGCCCCGTGAGCACGATCCGCCCATGACCCCCGTCCGGCTGTTGGCCGAACGGGGGTCATGCGGCGAAACGCCCGGCCGTCCACGCTGAGAGCACAAACCCGGGATTCACCGGAAAACTCGGGCGGTCGCTTTTTGCGAGGACGGAGGGTGGACAGGTGGCTGCGACAGGCGTTCGCCTTCGCGCGTCGGTTGATGTGACGGCTCGTTCGTACACGTACCTGGCCAACGAAATCAGCCGCATCTTCTACGAGGTCATCCAGGCCGGCGGGCTCGACCCCGGCGAGTACGCGAGGAATCAGGAAATCATCGAGACGGGCCTGCGCACCTGGCTGACGATGCGCTCACTTCTGGCGGCCTACCTCGAAATCTTCGACGCCGCCACCGGCCGGGTGGCGACCCGGATCGACCTGAACATCGCGTACTCCGGGAGCGGTGAGGACACCTACCACACGGCCATCGACGAGGTCAGGGCCGCGATCGGCCAGGCGGGGAAGTTCACCGGCTGCCGCTACCGCGTGGTGGTGACGACCAGCCCGGATGCCGCCCCGGTGAAGGGGTGGGAGCCGACCGAGCTGCAGAGCGTGGACCACCTCACGCGGCACGACGTCGGAACGGTCATCGACACGCCGGCCGCCTCGTCCGGCATGTCCGTCTGGTCCTGAGCACCCGATCAAACCCCCCGGAGCCGGTAATGCTCGTGAAATACACGATCTCGCAGTCCTCGTACGCCGTCGAAATCCCCGAGTCCGACGATCTCGCCGTGCTCTGCACGCAGGCGGAGGAGCGGATCACGCAGGATCACCCGGAGCTGGCGCAGCGGGGATTCCTGACCGAGCGGATCGTGGACGGAGTGCTCAACAGCCTCGCCGCGAACGCGACCGAAATCGACCTGGGCGACCTGGCCGCGGATTCCGCGCGGCCGTGGACCCGGCCCGTATCTCAGTGAAGGACGCAGCCGATGCCCCCCGTTGCACGTGACAAATTCTTCGACGTCTATCGGCTTCCCGACGCCGCCGGTGAGTTCATCGCCGACTGGTCCGCGGTGATCGTCCCCCCGGAGATCAAGACGACGCTGCTGTCCTACGCGAGTACCCTGCGGCGTCTGGAGAAGGCGCCGCCCTCCGCGTTGGCGCTGCGCCGGGCCGTGCTCCTGTACGGCCCTCCCGGGTGCGGGAAGACGAGCCTCGCCAGGGGGCTGCCCGCGATGTGGGGCGCGATCGAGCGAGTGGCCACCGGCTTCGTCCACATCAACACGCACGCGCTGTTCAGCGGCATCCGGGGCGAGGGACAGAAGAACGTGCTGGCGACCTTCGACAAGATCTCCGACCTGGCCTCCCACGGACAGCCGCTGTTCGTTCTGGTCGACGAGGTGGAGACGCTCGCGTCGGATCGTTCCAGCATCAGCATGGAGGCCAACCCGCTGGACGCGCTCTACCAGGTGACCGCGTTTCTGGAGTCCCTGGACCGCTGCGCGCGGGAGCGCCCGAACGTCACCCTCGTGTTCACCACGAACATTCCCAGGGCGATCGACCGGGCCGTACGGGAGCGCGCGGATTTCGTCCTGGAGATCCCGCTGCCGAGCAGGGAGCACCGGTCCCTCATCCTCGCCGACGCGATCCGGGCGATGGCGGTCGCCTTCGACATCGACGACCTGCTCGCCCTGGCGGACGACCACGACCGCGGGGAGTGGTCGCGGGTGCTCGACGCCACCGAAGGGCTGTCCGGGCGGGCGCTGCGCCACCTGCTGGTGATCGCGGCGACGCTGGCCGCCAGGGACCGCGCGCTGCGGGCCGGTCACCTCCTCGGGGCGGTCGAGCAGGTGACCCGGGCCGAGGCCGGGCTGGTGCGCAGCCGAGGGATGTACGTCGAGAGCTACCAGGAGAAAGGAATGGCGAAGTGAACGTGACGCGATCGGTGTCGGCCGGTCCGACACGCTCGGTGGAGCAGACCTGTGCCCGCCTCACCCGGTTCACCGAGGAGATCCTCCTCGCCTATGGACACCCGGCCGCCGGCCTGGTCCGCGCGAAGTTCGCGGCGGTCCTCCCGCTGCTGCGCTTCCTGCTCACCACGCGCGCGTTCGCGGATCCGGCGCTGACGGTGGCCACGGCGGAGCTGCACGTGGACATCCGCGTCGAATACGATCCCGGCGCCGACGAGGACCTGTCCGTTCCCGTCACCGGTCTGCTGGCCTCGCCCGGGCCGCAGGCCCCCGTGGTGATCACGATCTACGGGGCGCGGGAGGTCGCCGGCGAGCTGCGCAGGGTGGCGGAGGCCGCGTCGGGAGACGGCTTCGTGTTCGCCTTCGCGGTCCTGGGGACGCGGCCGGGTCCGCTCGGCCCGGGCATGAACGGGTCGGCGAAGCTGACCGGCGAGAGCATCGCCGACCGGGTGAACGAGGAGTTCGAGAACGCCCTCGCCGATCTGGGCAAATTCAACCTCGCGATCTTCGGGAAGACGGGCGCGGGCAAGTCCACCTTGGTCAACGCCATATTCGGCGAGGAGCTCGCCAAGACGGGCGTGGGCTCCGCCGTGACCAAGCAGCTGACGCTGTACAGCAGGCCGGACGGCATCCTGCGCGTCTACGACTCGCGGGGTTTCGAGATGGGCGAGTCGCGGGAGCAGGTCCTCGACGACGTGGCCAAGCAGGTCGCCAAGACCCGCATGGGCGACGTGGGCGATTACATCCACGCCGTCTGGTACGCGATTCGGGCCGCGGACCGGCGGCTGGAGAAGGGCCAGGAGGAGCTCATCCGTCATCTGGCGGGTCTCGGGCTTCCGGTGCTGCTGGTGCTGACCCAGACCCCGCTGGTGAACGGCCGGCCCGACGAGAAGACGCTGGAGTTCGCGAGAAGCATCCAGGAGCGCCGCCTGCCGCTCTCGCCCGCCGGGCAGGTCTTCTTCACCAACGCGCTGGCCGACGAGATTCTCCCGACCGTGCACGGCCTCGACGAGTTGCTGTCCGCGACCTTCGCCGTCGTGCCCGAAGCCGCCCGGTCGGCCCTGGCCGCGGCTCAGCAGATCGACCTCGGCCGGAAAAGGGAGAAAGCCCTCCGGATAGTCCGCACCTCGGTGGCGGCGGCGGCCGCGATCGGCGCCAGCCCGATCCCGTTCTCCGACTCCCTTCTGCTCGTGCCCAACGAGATCCAGATGATCGCCCGGATCACCGCGGCGTACGGCCTGGGCGTGCAGCTCAGCACGGTCAGCGGGGCGGTCGCGGCGCTGCTCGACGGTGTCATCTCCCAGATGGGCGCCTCACTCGCGGGCAGCCTGCTCAAGCTCGTCCCCGGAGCCGGATCGATCATCGGCGGCGCCATCAACGCGGCCACCGCGAGCTCGGTGACCTGGGCGCTGGGGCGTGCCTGGATGGCGCTGTGCGAGACGGCCGTCGTGGACGGCCGGCGCTTCGAGGAGCTTCTCGGCTCGCCCCAGACGATGAAGCTGCTCGAGTCGTGTTTCAAGGAGTTCTGGGCCAAGCGTGGCGAGCGCGGCGAGCTGTGAACCCGCGCCGGCCCAAGCGGCGACGACCACACGGTGTCCACGGGGCCCGCGTCCGCTCCCGCGAGCCGCCGCGCGTGAGCGGGCGCGGGCGCCCCGGCGATGGGTACGACGAAGAACGCGGCCGTGGAAAGGGGGGAGGCATGGGGCAGACGGACAAGCCGATCATCGTGGGGGTCGACGGGTCGCCGGCCTCGCTGGACGCGGCGGCCTGGGCGGGCGAGGAGGCCGCGCTGCGTGGGGCGCCGCTGCGCATCGTCTATGCGGCGGTCGAGTGGACGTACTACGTGCCGCTGGTTCCCCAGCCACCTCCCGTGGGGCCGGATGAAGCCCGGGCCGTCGAGGAGATGCTGCGGACGGCGGCCGACCGGGCACGGGCGGGCCACCCCGATGTCGAGGTGGTCACCGAGATCGTCGACGGCGGTCCCTGGGAGGTGCTGGTGGCAGCGGCCGAAGGCGCGCAGATGGTCGTCGTCGGCAGCCGGGGGCTCGGCGGGTTCGCCGGGCTGCTGCTGGGCTCGGTGAGCCGCCACGTCCTCTCCTGGGCGCCGTGCCCGGCCGTGGTCGTACGGAAGCCGCCCGCCCAGCCCACGAATTCGATCGTCGCGGGCGTGACCGGCAGATCCGACCAGGCTCCGGTGCTGGACTTCGCCTTCCGGGAGGCCGAATTGCGCGGCGCGTCGCTGCGCCTGCTCCACGGGTGGACCCCGCCGGTCGTCCCCAGCATCGGCGACAAACCTCCCATCGCCTACGACCTGGAGGGCATCGGCACGAGCGAGGAGATCATGCTGGCCGAAGCCGTCGCGGGATGGCAGGACAGGTTTCCCGATGTCCGGGTGATAAGAGATGTCGTCCGGGTTCATCCGGCCAAGGCGCTGGTCGACGCGTCCGCCGTGCATGATCTCACCGTCGTCGGGGGCCGATCCGGCCTGCGGCGGATGCTGGGCATGGGGTCGATCGCCCATGCGCTCGTGCATCACGCGCGTGGTCCCGTCGCGGTCGTCCGAGAGTGACGATCACAAGCCTGATAAAGCAGCACATTTCCGGAAAATGCTGGAAAAGATGAGTCGCACTGCGACGCTCGGGTACACCTGCCGACGACTCTGACGGAAGCACTGGCCAGGCAGGACGCGAGCCACCCTTTGTGAACCGCCCTCCGCTCCGAGCCGCCGGGCGTGACCACGGCACCCGGCGGTCGCCGCCGATCGCCGCGATGTACGCCGGCCAGGAAGACCCCCACCGCGCACTGCCCCCTCGGCCGGCCGAGGGGGAGGGGAGGATGACATGCCCGGGCGACTAGGCGGCGACGACCCCGCTGCCTCCGGCATGGGCTCCCCGCAGGACGGGTCCCTGTTTCACCCGCCCGGTGAGGATCTCGACCGCATCAAGGAGGGCCTGCAGGAAGTCGCGCGGCACTACAAGGCGCTGCGGGAGCTGCTGGACGCCGTGCTGGCCATCAACGCGGACCTGGATCTGCGGAAGGTCCTGCACACCATCGTCGACAGCGCGTGCGGGCTGGTGGGGGCGCGCTACGGTGCATTGGGCGTGCTGAACGAGGAGGGGCGGTTCACCGAGCTGATCGTCTCGGGCTACGGCGAGGACCACCTCGCCGAGCGAGGCGATCCGCTGCCCCACGGCGGCGGGATACTGGGCGATCTCATCCGCGACCCGCGGCCGCTCCGGGTGGACGACCTGACCGCTGATCCGCGTGCGGCCGGTTTCCCGGAAGGCCACCCCACGATGACGACCATGCTGGGGGTGCCCATCCGGATCCGCCGGACGGTCTACGGCAACTTGTATCTGACCGACAAGGCCGGCGGCCCGTTCACGTACGTGGACGAGGAAGTCATGACCGCGCTGGCGAGCGCCGCGGGCGTGGCCATCGAGAACGCGCGCCTGTCTCAGCGGCTGTGCTCGGCCATCGAAGACTTCCAGCATCGGCTGCTGCCCGAGATGCCGTGCCTGGAGGATTGGGAGGTGGAGACGCGGTATCAGCCGTCCACCCTGATGCCGCGCATCGGCGGCGACTGGTACGACTTGATCTGCCTGCCCAACGGGGTGCCGTGCCTGGTGGTCGGGGACGCCATGGGGCACGACGTGCAGGCCGCCACCGTGATGGCCCAGATCAGCAACATGCTCCGCGTGATCGCTTACGACGAGCACAAGCCCCCGAGCTGCGTCCTGCAGCACTTGGATTCGGTGCTGCACACGCTGCACGGCGGGCCGATAGCGACCACCGTCGTCGTCCGCCTGGAACCCGGCCCGGCGGGCGGCACACGGTTGCGCTGGGCGAGCGCCGGGCACCTGCCGCCGCTGCTGGTCATCCCCGGCGAGCAGGCGCGCTATCTCTACGCCGACGTCGGCGTACCGCTGGGCGTGGACCCCGGCCTGCCCCGGCTCGACCACGAAGAGCCCCTGCCGCCCGGTGCCACCGCGCTGCTGTACACCGACGGCCTGGTCGAGCATCGTCACCTGTCCCTCGACGAAGGCATGGCCCAAGTCGCCGACGTCGCCACCGCCCACGCCACCGCGCCGCTGCCGCGCCTGTGCGACGCACTCCTGGCCCGCGGGAACGGCGTGTTCGACGACGACGTCGCGATGCTGGCCGCCCGCCAGAGAACGTGACGCCGGACCGCCTTGTCATCGCAGTGCTCGCCGTACGGCCTCCGCCGTCCGCCGGATCGCCGCCCGGACCGGCGGGGTGATGGGGGAGTCGAGGCCGAAGTCACCCCCTTCGATGCCGAAGAACACCAGCTCCGCCGGGAGCCGGCCGAGAGCCTCGCCGAGCGCGATCGCATCGGCCAGACCCAGTGCGTGCGAGCTGCGCCGCCGGCCGGCCGGGGGAAGCGACGCCGGGCCGCGGCGCGTGGTGACGGTTCCCGGCTCCGCGCCGGAGCAGACCGCGTCGATGACGATCGCCATGCGTGCCCCGTCCCAGGCGGTTATCAGGTGCATGGGGTCTCCGGAGCTCTCGGTGAGGAGCACCGGGGGCGGGAGCGTGCCATGCAGCAGGCGCACGACCTCCAGGCCGGCCGCGTCGTCGCCGCGCGCGTCGCTGCCGATCCCGATCACCACCGGGTCACCGGACATCGAGCCGCAGGTCCAGGAAGTGGGTGGAGCAGGAGATGCACGGATCGTGGTTGCGGATCGCCCGCTCGCACAGCGCGGCCAGCTCGGCCCGCGCCAGGCCGAGCCGGGGCTCGATCAAATCGCGGAGGTCCATCTCGATCCTGGCCTGGTTCTGGGAGGTGGGCGGCACGATGGCCGCCTCGGTGATCAGGCCGTCCGCGCCGATCCGGTAGCGGTGATACAGGGTGCCCCGCGGCGCCTCCGACGCGCCGTGGCCGACCCCGGCCGCCGGCTCCACCGGTACGGCCGGCACGTCGGGCTCGGTGTAGCCGTCGATGATCCGCAGCGCTTCGTCGCAGGCGTGCACGACTTCGACGGCCCGGACGATGATGCTGCGGAACGGGTTGCGGCACACCTCGCCCAGGCAGGCGTCCCGGGCCGCCTCCCGGGCGAGGGGGGACAGCCGCCGCGAGTTGAGGGCGTAGCGGGCGAGTGCGCCGGTCAGGTAGCCGGGAGTCCCGTCGAGCCTGGCACGCAGCGCCGTGGAGCCGGGGACCTGTTCCTCCACCACGTGCTCCGGCCAGTCCTCCACGGGGAAGGAGGATCCGTCGCTCACGGCGGGCCTGCCGGACAGGATCGCGTACTCGCTCGGGTGCCGCAGCGCGAGGAACCGGTAGTCGTGCTCGACGTCGGGGAAGTCGAATCCGGCGACCCAGGCCACGGTGGCCAGCGCGTCCTCGCGCGCCCGGCGCAGCCGCTCGGCCACCGGGGCGAGCTCCTGTCGCCGGGGCACGCGGTGGAAGCCGCCGAGCCGTACGTTGACCGGGTGGATCGCCCGCCCGCCCAGCGTCGCGACCAGCTCGTTTCCCGCCTTCTTCACCGCCAGGCCGCGCTCGACGTGCTCCCGGTGGTCGGCGGCCATCGCCATGCCGCTGTCGTAGCCGAGGAAGTCCGGCGCGTGGAGCAGGAAGATGTGCAGCGTGTGCGACTCGATCCACTCACCGTAGTACAGCAGCAGCCGCAGATCCCGCAGCGGCCCGGTCACGGCCACGCCGAGGGCCGACTCGATGGCCTGGCAGGCGCTCATCTGGTACGCCACGGGGCAGATGCCGCAGATGCGCGCCGTGATGTCGGGGGGTTCGTCGAAGGCGCGGCCACGCAGCAGCGCCTCGAAGAACCGGGGCGGCTCATAGATGCTCAAACGGAGGTCGGCGATGCGCCCGTCGCGGACATCCACCAGCAGGGCGCCTTCGCCCTCGACGCGGGACAGCGCGCCGACGCGCAGGGTTTTGTGCGTCACCCGCCGGCCTCCTCCGAGGCCTGGACGAACTGCTCCTCGGTGGCGTTGAAGGTCCGGTAGACGCGCACCAGCTCGGGGTCGCTCATCCCGAGGACGCGCAGTTTCGCGTTCAGCGCCCGGGAGTTGGTGGTGTCCGCCGGGCCGAAGCAGCCGTAGCAGCCCCGGTTGAACGCCGGGCACAGCGCTCCGCAGCCGGCCTGGGTGACCGGGCCGAGGCAGGGCGTGCCGTGCGCCACCAGGACACAGACGTTGCCGCGGAGCTTGCACTCGACGCAGACGCTGTGGCTGGGCACGACCGGACGCCGCCCGGCGAGGAAGGCGGTGATGACCTCAAGCAGCTGCCGCCGGTCGATCGGGCAGCCGCGCAGCTCGAAGTCCACCGGTACGTTGGCCGATATCGGGGTGGAGGTGGCCAGGGTGGCGATGTACTCCGGCCGCGCGTACACGACGGAGGCGAACTCGCGTACGTCGGCGAAGTCCCGCAGGGCCTGCACCCCGCCGGCCGTGGCGCACGCCCCGATCGTCACCAGGTGCTTGGACACCTCGCGTACATGCCGGATGCGCGCCGCGTCATCCGGTGTGGTGATCGACCCCTCCACGAGGGACAGGTCGTACGGACCGGGGCCGGGCGCGCTGGACGCCTCGAGGAAGTAGGCGATCTCCACCTCGGCCGCCAGCGACAGCAGTTCGTCCTCGCAGTCGAGGAGGGTGAGCTGGCAGCCGTCGCAGGAGGCGAACTTCCACACCGCCAGTCGGGGCCGGCTCTTCCGCGTGCCCATCACAGCTCCTTCACCGCGAGCAGCCCGCCTGCCCGCTCGTAGTCGACCACGGGTCCGTCCAGGCACAGCAGCAGCGGGCCGAGCTGGCAGTGCCCGCATCGGCCGACCCCGCACTTCATGGTGCGCTCCAGGGAAAGCGCCACCCGCCGGGCGGGGACACCCCGGGCGACCAGGTCGTCGGCGGCGGCGCGCATCATGACCTCCGGGCCGCAGACGAAGGCCGCGGTGCGGCGGGGTTCGAAGACGATCCGGTCGATCAGCTTGGTGACCAGCCCGACCGGGCCCGGCCAGGCGTGGTCGGGGTGGTCCACGGTGACCTGGACGTCGAGGTCGTACGCCGCCCGCCAGCGGGCCAGCTCCCGCGGATACATCAGGGTCATCGGAGTCCGGGTGCCGACGATCACGCTTATCCTGCGATAGCGCGACCGATGGGCGATCAAGCGCCTGACGACCGTGCGCAGCGGCGCCAGCCCCAGGCCGCCCGCCGCCACGACCACGTCGAGTCCGGCCGCCCCCGCCACGTCGAAGGCGGTGCCGTACGGGCCGCGCACCCCCACGACATCCCCGGGCCGGGCCAGGCACAGCGCCCGGCTGACCGCGCCGACCGCCCGGATCGTGTGCAGCAGCGTTCCGGTACGGCCCCGGCCGCTGATCGAGATCGGGATCTCGCCGACGCCGCGCGCGTAGATCATCGTGAACTGGCCCGGGAGGAAGCGCGGGCACGGCCCGGTCACCGGCTCCAGCGCCAGGGTGACGGTGTCGGCCCGGTCCGGCCGCCGGGAGCGCACCCGGTACGGCACCGGCGTCATCGGATGCACGACGTCCCCTCGGTCCCGCCCCGGAGGGCCGCCAGCTCCTCCGTCACGTCGATCCCGGTGGGGCACCACGTGATGCACCGGCCGCAGCCCACGCATCCGGATGTGCCGAACTGGTCGTACCAGGTCGCGAACTTGTGGGTCAGCCACTGCCGGTAGCGGGCCAAGGCGGAGGAGCGCACCGGCGGCTGGCCGCTGAGCTCGGTGAAGGCGAGGGAGAAGCACGAATCCCACCGCTCGGTCCGTTCGGCGACATCACCGGTGAGGCCGGTGCCGTCCTCCACCGTGCTGCAAAAGCAGGTGGGGCAGACCATCGTGCAGTTCGTGCAGCTCAGGCAGCGGGAGGCCACATCGGCCCAGCGCGGCGAGTCGTGCGCGGCAGGCAGCCACCGCTGGATGTCCTCGGTGTCCACCCGGCGGCCCATCCGTGTCGCGGCGACGCGCGACACCTCCTCGGCCGCGGCGAGATCGTCCGGGGTCGCCGGCCGGTGCGGGATCGCCGCGGCGATCTGCGCTCCTCGATCGCTGCCGATCTCGACGGTGAACCGGTGCGGCGCCGCCAGCTCCGTGAGCGCCAGGTCGAAGCCGGTGGTGGCCTTCGGCCCGGTCCCCATCGAGACGCAAAAGCACGTGCCCCCGGGCACCGCGCAGTTCACCGCGATCAAAAACAGCGCCTCGCGCCGCCGCCGGTAGGCGGGATCGGGATGCCGCCCGAGGAACACCCGGTCTTGTACGGCTATCGCCGCGAGATCGCAGGCCCGCAGACCGAGCAGCGCGACCCGCGGCGCCTCCTCCCGGGGCTCCTCGAACGTCCGGCCACGCATCCGGGCCAGTGTCTGGCGGGGCGGCTGCGTGAAGCGCTTGGCCGAGTCGGGGCTCGCGGCGAAGCCGAACACCATGCCGTCGCCCCGCTCGGTCAGCCGGTAGTTGCCCGGCCGCTGAGTGTCGCCGACGTCCGCCGGCAGGTCGGCGGCGGAGGAGATCTCAGCCATCCGCACCGCCACATCCTTCACCGTGGGGCCGACGACGGTGTATCCCGCCGTCTGAAGGGCCACGACGAGCGGCTCCAGTGATCCGATCACGACGATGTCCATCGGAGCCTCCCCCCGACGCCGATGCCCGATCGGGCATATACCCCCTATTTGGGTGAAATGCCCATTTCGCTTCGCGGGGCTCGCCGCTTCGTCGTGATGACCGCCAGCGCGACGACGAGGGCGCAGACCGCGAACCCGCTCGCGGCGATGAACGACGTGGCGATGGCGTCCGCCAGACCCGCCGGAGAGCCGGGCGCGACCCCGTGCATGGCCGCGCCGAACACCGTGACGAGTACGGCGAGCCCGAGGGAGTTGCCCGTCTGCTGCATGGTCTGCAAAATCCCGGCGGCCGCGCCGGTCTGGTCGGGCCGCAGCCCGGCGAGCACGAAGGTGTTCAGCGGCACGAACGTCAGGCCGACTCCGAGGCCGAAGAGGATCAACGGGCCGGCGATCCCGGCGGCGTACCCGGCCGTCGCGGTGAGCCGGGTGAGCCAGACGACGCCCGCCACGATCGCGACCGTGCCGGACGTGGTGACGGCTTTGGGGCCGAACCGCGGCAGCAGCCACGGCACCGCGCGTGCGGAGACCAGCGCGGCGATCGCCAGCGGCATGAACGCGAATCCGGTCACCAGCGGGGTGAACCGCTCGACGTTCTCCAGGAATTGCGTGAGAAAGAAGAACATTCCCAGCATGGAAGCCGGGATCAGCAGCATGTTCAGGTACGCCGCGGCTCGGTTGCGGTCGCGGAAGAGCTCAAGCGGCATCAGCGGGTGCCCGGCCCGCGCCTCGGTGACCAGGAACACGGCGAGTGCGGCGACCGCGACGGCGAACGAGATCAGCGCGGTCCGATCACCCCACCCGGTCTCGCCGACCCGGACGAATCCGTAGACGAGCGCCGTCGTGCCGGCCGTGCCGGCGACCGCGCCGGCGACGTCGATCCGGGTCCGGTGCCGCGGTGTGGTCCGTACGTACCGCAGCGCGAGCGCCACGACGGCCGCGCCGATCGGCACGTTGACGAACATGACCCAGCGCCAGGACGCCAGCGAGGTGAGCAGCCCGCCGAGGATCAACCCGGCCGACAGGCTCAGTCCGGACACGGATGAGAAGACCGCGAGCGCCCGGGTGCGCGGGCCGCCCTCGGCGAAGTTCGCCGCGATCAGCGCCATCATGCTCGGCGCGGCGAACGCCGCGCCGACGCCCTGGACGGCCCGCGCGGCGAGGAGGACGCCGGGCGCCGTCGCCAGCCCGCCGGCGAGCGACGCGACGGTGAAGAGGGTCACGCCGCCGATGAAGACCTCACGCCGGCCGAGGGTGTCACCGATCTTGCTGCCCAGCAGCAGGAGGCCGCCGAACGCGAGGGTGTAGGCGCTGACCACCCACGACTGACCTACCTCGGACAGGTTCAGGGCGAGCCGGATCTTCGGCAGCGCCACGTTCACCACGGTCGTGTCGAAACCGATCATCAGCTGGCAGGTCACGATCGTCGCGAGCGTGATCCCCAGGCGTGGGCCCCGTTCCGGCTCGGCCGTGGACGGTGCCGCGGGAGGCGGCTGGCTCGATCGCCGGGCCTGTTCGGACATGGCACTCCCCGCATCGTGGTAGCACTGAATCGGAGGGGGTCTCCGATTTTTGCTCAAGAATACGGATGCCCCCTCCGGTTAGCAACGGCTTCCGGGTTCCGGGGGTTCGGGGGATGTCGGCTGCCCTGCTCCGGCCTCACACCGGACGGCGCTCACCTGGGCACGTCACAATCGCACCGCCGCCATGCCGCGGACACGTTCGGCGGCGATGAAGCCGTGTGCGTGACGCGGGAGCGGGCCGATCGGTTCGCCGGCCTCCGCCGCCCGCGCACGCGTACGGCCGGAGAGGTGCGGTGGCGGCAGTGCGATCCCTCAGTCCGGGCGGCGAAAGCCGTTCATGAGGAGCGCGAGCATGCGATCGGCCTCGCCGGCCGGTTGCGGCGACTGCTCGGTGACCAGCGCGATGGCGTTGACGAAGCGCAGCACATCGCTGACGGTCACCTCGTCGCGAACGGCTTCGTCCAGGCGGGCGCGGGTGAGCAGATCCTCGGCGGTCTTCCGCAGCCCGCCGCAGGCGGCGGCGAGCTCGGGGCTCATGCCGTCGAGACACGCGGTGATCGACACCGCGAGGCCACGGAACCGGGACAGCTCGGCGATGACCAGGCGCAGCCAGTTGAGCAGCGCGTCCTCGGGAGCGTACGTCTCGCCCATCTCACGGCCCTGCGAGCTCAGTGTGTCGAACCGGTCCCGCAGCACCGCCTCCAGCAGCGCCTCCCGGGTGGGGAAGTGCCGATACAGCGTGCCGATGCCGACGTCCGCGCGCTTGGCGATCTCGGTCAGCGAGGCGTTGACGCCCTGCTTGGCGAAGGCGTCTTCGGCGATGCGCAGCAGCCGTTCATAGTTCCGGCGTGCGTCGCTGCGCATGGCCGGCGGTCCGGAGGAGGAATCATTCATCGCGCGCTCCCTCCCGAAGCTTAGCGTCGGCGCCCGCGGTCCGGTCCCCGGCGCGGTCCACGACCTCGGCGGCGCGGGTCAGGAGCCGCCCGTACGGCGGCGCCGTACAAGCAGGGCCATGAGGGCGGTGACCGCGAGGATGGCAGCGGCGATGACGCCGATGAACCAGGGCAGGGCCGAATCGATCAGGGCGTCGCGGCCCCAGCTCGCCGGGCGCGGAGGGAACGTCAGGGTTCCGGTGACGGTGCGGTGCACGCGCCCGCTGCTCAGCTCGAGCTTGACCCTCCAGGGGCCGTCCGGCAACGTCTCGCCAAGCACGACGGCGACCGGCGCGGTGCCGCCGGGCGCCAGGGTGGTGCCGACCTGAGCGGGAATGGGTCCGGCGCTCAGGCCGCTGGGGCCGTCCGACAGCCACATGCGTCCGACCAGGTCGAGGGCGCGTTCGCCGGTGTTGCGGACGGTCGCCCGGACCTGCGGCAGGCCGGACGGGGTGCGGCCCGGAGTCAGGCTCACGATCTCGAAGTCCGACGGCGGATCACCGCCTGGGCCGACGTCCAGGTATATGCGGATGCCTACCCGGTTGATCGTCTGGATGCCGGGGCGGCCGTCGGGCAGCCTCCGGGGGGAGGCGACCTCGGCCCAGATGCCGCCGTACCTTTCTCCTCTGCTGGCGTTCGGCGGGACGCTGATGGTCGCCCGCAGCGGGATGCGGCCGTACGGCGGGACCACCACATTCGGCCGGTCGATGCTCACCCACGAGGCCAGCTCGTTGGCGTCGCGGTCGGCCGAAGGCATGAACGCGTTGTCCCGGATCTCGGCGGCCCCGGGGAACAGGGTGACCCGCTGAGGTGCGCCGGAGGTGTTCGTGATCTCGAAGCGCCGGGAGATGGTGGTTCCCGGATTGATGTGATCTACGATGTAAAGGCGGGCTCGAGGGTCATCACGCCGGTTCGACGAGGCTTCCAGCAGCCTGATGCCGATGGAGCCGCCGGGGCGGGCCGGGGCCGGTCCGGCGTCGTCTGCGTGTGCTTGCGCGATCGGGGTGCCGAAGGCGGCTTGCGCCGCCAGCAGCACCCCGATCGACGCCAACAGCCGGGTACGCACGTGTTCAGGCAACCGTGTGGGAGATCGTGCCGGTGTAGGTGCCGGCGACGTTGTTGAGGCCGATGGCCACCGTGATCAGGGGGTCCCAGGTGGCCGAGTTGTTTCCGGTGCCGTCCGTGTGGGCGTAGGCGGTCCGGGGGGTGTCCAGGGTCTGCCCGGTCGGCGGTGGCGGCGCGGCGCATCCGGTCTGACCGGCGGTGAAGGTGCCATCGCCGGTCGTCGCCGTAGCGCTACCCGAGCAGTAGTAGACACTCCCGCTGTCGATGACCTCGCCGGCGCCGGCGGTGCCCGTGGTGAAGTCCGTCGAGGTGACGGTCACAGTCCACGCGGGCGTGGTGGACGCCCGCTCGTCGTTCACGGTCACCTCGCCGAGCTGCCCGTAGGCGTACCCGTCTGGCGCCGCGGCGTTGGCCAGGGCGACCGTGTCCGGCACGGTGATCTCCAGAGCGCCCGCGGTCACGTCGAATGTCGTCGTGGTGTCGCATGCCGTGTCTTCGGCGCACGTGGCGGCGCCGACTGGAGCGGCGCTCAGCGGGACCACCATGACGCCGGCCAACCCCAGCAGACCGGCTGTCAAAAGCCTGCGCATCGTCTCTCTCAACCCTTCGGAGCTGCTGATCTAGGACAGCGGCACGCTAACAGCCTGGGAAAACGCGGCATGACCTGGCGCGTCAAGTGTCATGTAAAGAGCGCGGCGGCCTTTCGAAGGCCGCGCGGAATGCGATGCAGCCCGTCGTCGCGTACGGCCGGTTCCGCGATGGCCGGTACGGCCCGGCTTCGAGGCGCTTTCGTTGCGCTGCGCCGCCCCTCGCCATCTGGTCCTGCCTTCTCCCGCCTCATCGTGCGCGCCACCCCTGTGCCCGTGGTCCAGCTGCCTGTGGTCCAGCTGCCTGTGGTCCATCTGCCCGTGGTTCATCTGCCCGTGGTTCATCTGCTTGTGGGTCATCGCCGGCGGGCTGTGCCGAGGCGGTGGTAGGTGAAGGCCCAGCAGTCCTTGCCCACCCTGCGGCGGGTGTAGCGCTCGGGATGCCGGTACCGGTCGCGGTTGTGGAACTGACACGCCGGACCCAGCAGCTTCAGGTCGGTCAGGCCGCCGCTGCTCCAGTCGTCGGCGTGGTCGATCTGGCACAACGTGGCGGGCAGGGGGCAGCCGTCCACCCAGCAGGTGGCGTACCGGGCGAAGATCGCCCTGCGCTGCGCCGGGGTGGCCAACCTGACTTTGCGGCCCATATCGAGCACTTGCCCGTCGGCGTCCATGACCAGGCGCACCAACGTGGAGGTGCGGGCGAGGCGGTGCACGCTGGAGACCGGCAGGACCTGCCCGGTGGCCGGCAGCAACCCCGGCGCCGTCCCCGCCGTCCCCGCCGTGGTCCCTAACGCCGCGGTACCCGGCGCCGTCCCATCCGCACCCACCGCGACACCCGGCGCGGCGCCCGGCGCCGTCCCGACCGCGGCCCCCAGTGCAGCACCCGGCGCCCCCGAGGCGGCACCCGTGGCTCCCGGGGCGGCGCCTGTGGCTCCCGGGGCGGCGCCCGTGGCTCCCGGGGCGGCGCCTGTGGCTCCCGGGGCGGCGCCTGTGGCCCCCGGCGCGGTACCCGTGGCTCCTGTGGCGGCGCCTGTGGCTCCCGGGGCGGCGCCTGTGGCCCCTAGCGCAGCGCCTGTGGTCCCCGAGGCGGCGCCGAGCCGGTGCCCGCCGCCGTGCCGGATAGTGGCCCCGGCGGGGTGTCCGCCGCCGTGCTGGACCGCGGCCCCAGTTCCCCCGAACCGTCCTCGGATGCATGCGGCTCTGGTCCCGGCGACGAGCCGGGCCACCCGGTCCCCGGTCGCGTGCCATGCGCCGGCCCCGGCGCATCCCACGATGCCCCCGGCGCTCCTGGCTCTGGCCACGATGGCATACCCGGTTCCGGTCCCGGTTCCGGTTTCGGGACACGCGGCGTCCCCGCTGCCCCCGGCGCTGTTCCCGGTACGCTCTCCGGCGTTGCGGCGTGCCGTGTGCCCGGCGGCCTGCTCGCGCGATCCGGCCCATGCGGAACCTCCCCCGCAGGCACAGGCCCGGCCTGGGTGCCATGGGCACAGGTATCCCCCGGCGGATCGGGTGACCATCGCTCACCCCATCGGGACCGCCACAAACGCGATCCCTCCCACGGTGAGTCCTGCTGGCGCGGGCGCGACTCTTGCCGCTGCTGCGGGCCGCCTTGCTGTGGCTCCTGCTGCCGAGGCGCGCTCTGCCGTGGATCGCTCTGCTTCGGCCTGCTCTGCCGTGGCGCATCCTGCCGCAGCTCGCCCCACTGCTTGGTCTCCGCCCGCGCGCAGCCGGTCACGTCATCACCGGGCACCCCGTCCCGGAGGCCGGTGGTACGGTCGGCGCTCCCGGCGGTGTTGCCGATGGTGCTTGCGGTCGTGCATTCACCGGCGGCGTCTGCGGCTACGTCGGCACCGGCGCATGCTGCGCAACCGGCTGCCTCGACCTCGTCCTCGGCCTCGTCCCGATCTTCGGTCTCATGCCGGTGCTCGGTGTCGTGCCGGTCCTCGTCGAAGTTCCCGGTGCCGGTGACGCCGGCGTCCTCCGCCTCCCGTCCCTTCGCGCAGCCGCCGGCCTCGGGGCCTTTCATGCCCCGCGCAGTGTCGTGCGGGCGCGTCCCACCGTCGCACGGGCCGTTCGCGCTCTCGCGCCCCGGGTTCTCGAAGACCTCCGTCGCCCCGGCGCCGTTGGGGTCTTCCGGCCGTCGGGCGTCATCCAGCCCTCCGGCGCCCGCGCAGCACTCGGCACCCTCAAGATGCTCGGCATCGCCTGCGGCATCGGCACCCTCAAGATGCTCGGCATCGCCTGCGCTATCGGCGTGCCCAGGGTGCCCGGGACAGCGGGCGTCCTCGGGGCACTCGGCCTCAGCACCCTCGGCTTCGGGATGGCCGACGTGCATGCCGTCCTCGGCGTTGCCCGAGAAGCCGGTGCGCTCGGCATCCCCAGCGTGGCCAGGGGTGTCGGTTGCAGCGTGCTCGGCGTCCTCGGAGTGCTTAGCCTCGGTGTGCTCGACGTCCCCAAAGTCACCGGTCTCGGGGTGGGCCTGTTCGGGACGGTCGGTCTTGGCGTTCTTGGTGTCCTCGGCGT
>JADGHC010000177.1 GCA_019689655.1 Microbispora sp. | reverse complement strand
ATCCCCGGCCCGTCCCGCCCGCAGGAGCAAGTGCGAGACCATGACCAGCTTCCTGGTACGCCGCATCGCCGGCGCCCTCGTGATCCTGCTGATCATCAGCGCGATCACGTTCTATCTCTTCTACGCGATCCCGCGTGACCCCGCCCGGGCGTTCTGCGGCAAGATCTGCCAGCCCGAGACACTGGCGCTGATCCGCCACAACCTGGGCATGGATGAGCCGTTGTTCGTGCAGTACTGGCACTGGCTGGTCGGCATCGTCGCGGGGCGGGACTTCGTCCAGTTCGGCCAGTGCCCGGCGCCGTGCCTCGGCTACTCCTTCGCCACGCAGGAGCCGGTGTTCGGCGCCATCGTCGACCGCTTCCCGGTGACGCTGTCGCTCACGATCGGCGCGTCCGTGGTCATCCTGGCGTTCGGCATCTTCACCGGCATGATCGCCGCTTGGAAGGTCGGGCAGCCGCTCGACAAGATCGCCAGCGCGTCCTCGGTCATCGGGGCCTCGCTCCAGATCTACTTCGTCGGGCCGCTGCTGGCGTTCTACCTCGTGGACACCATGCAGCTGATCCCGAGGCCGTCCTACGTGCCGATCACCGAGAACCCGCTGGACTGGTTCACCCACCTGCTGCTGCCGTGGGTGGTGCTGTCGATCATCTTCACCGCCAACTACACCCGCATGACCCGCTCCCAGATGGTCGAGCAGCTCGCCGAGGACTACGTCCGCACGGCGCGCGCCAAGGGCATGTCGAGCCGGACGGTATTCTTCCGCTTCGCCTGGCGCGGCGCGATGATCCCCATCGTCACGATCTTCGGTGTGGACCTCGCGACGCTTCTCGGTGGCGCGATCATCACCGAGCAGACGTTCAGCCTGCACGGCATCGGTGAGCTGGCCGTACGGGCCGTGCAGAACACCGACCTGCCGATGCTGCTCGGCGTGACCATCGTGGGCGCGACGGCGATCGTCGTGCTGAACATCGTCGTGGACGTGCTGTACGCGTTCATCGACCCGCGGGTCCGCCTGAGCTGAGCCGCGCCCTACCGAGCCGAACCTGGAACTGGAGCAGCAAGTGACCACCGTGTCGTGGAGCGCCGAGCCGGGGACCTCGCGCGGCCCCGCGCCGTTCTTGTCCGTCCGCGACCTGACCGTCGAGTTCAGCACCGAGGACGGCATCGTCCACGCCGTGGACGGCCTGTCCTTCGACCTGGAGAAGGGCACCACACTCGGCATCGTCGGCGAGTCCGGATCGGGCAAGTCGGTGACCAACCTCGCCATCCTCGGCCTGCATGACCCCGCCCACACGAAGATCGGCGGGGAGATCTGGCTGGAGGACCAGGAACTGATCTCGGCGGACCGCGCCACGATGGAGAAGCTCCGCGGCAACCGCATCGCGATGATCTTCCAGGACCCGCTGACCGCGCTGTCGCCGTTCCACACGATCGGCCGGCAGATCGGCGAGGTCTACCGCAAGCACAAGGGCGCGAGCAAGAAGGAGGCCCGCGAGAGGGCCATCGAGATGCTCCGCCGGGTGGGCATCCCGCAGCCGGAGCGCCGCGTGGACAGCTACCCGCACGAGTTCTCCGGCGGCATGCGCCAGCGCGCGATGATCGCGATGGCGCTGGTGTGCGACCCCGACCTGCTCATCGCCGACGAGCCGACGACCGCGCTCGACGTGACCGTGCAGGCGCAGATCCTCGACCTGCTCAAGGAGCTGCAGCAGCAGTTCGGCACGTCGATCATCCTGATCACCCACGACCTCGGCGTGGTGGCCAACACCGCCGACAACGTCCTGGTGATGTACGCGGGGCGGGCGGCCGAGCGCGGCACCGTACGCGAGGTGCTGCGCGAGCCGCAGCACCCCTACACCTGGGGGCTGCTGTCGTCCATGCCGCGCCTGACCGCGTCGGTGGACGTGCCGCTGAAGCCGGTGCGCGGCACTCCCCCGAGCCTGCTCAACCCGCCGCCCGGCTGCCCGTTCCATCCGCGCTGCGACTATGCGCGGCTCACCGGATCGGAGTTGTGCTTCACCCAGCGGCCGTCCATCTCACCCGAGAGCGGGCACGGGGACGCCTGCTATCTCACCCTCGAGCAGAAGAGGGAACTCCGCACCGCCCAGACCGAGGATCGCGCATGAACGAGACGCTGCTGGAGCTCAAGGGGCTGGTCAAGCACTTCCCCGTACGGGGCGGCGCGCTGATCAAGCGTCAGATCGGAGCCGTCCACGCGGTGGACGGCATCGACCTCACGGTCGCCGCGGGCGAGACCGTCGGCCTGGTGGGCGAGTCGGGCTGCGGCAAGTCCACCACCGGCCGCCTGGCGGCCCGCCTGCTCGAACCCAGCTCGGGCCAGATCCTCTACCGGGGGAAGGACATCAGCCACAGCTCCCGCAGGGAGCTCAAGCCGATCCGGCCCGAGATCCAGATGATCTTCCAGGACCCCTACAGCTCGCTCAACCCGCGCCATACCGTGGGCACGATCATCCGCGGGCCGATGGAGGTCAACGGCATCAACCCGCCCGGCGGCCGGCAGAAGCGGGTCCAGGAGCTGCTGGAGATCGTGGGTCTCAACCCCGAGCACTACAACCGCTTCCCGCACGAGTTCTCCGGCGGCCAGCGGCAGCGCATCGGGATCGCACGGGCCCTGGCGCTCGACCCCAAGCTCATCATCGCCGACGAGCCGGTGTCGGCGCTGGACGTCTCCATCCAGGCCCAGGTGGTCAACCTGCTGCAGGAGCTGCAGCGCGACCTCGGCATCGCGTTCCTGTTCATCGCCCACGACCTCGCCGTCGTGCGGCACTTCTCCCAGCGCGTCGCCGTCATGTACCTCGGCAAGATCGTCGAGGTCGGCGACCGTGAGTCGATCTACGAGCGGCCCCGGCACCCGTACACGCACGCCCTGCTGTCGGCCGTGCCGGAGCCGGATGTGTCGAGCGAGCCGCGCGAGCGCATCCGGCTGGCCGGCGACGTCCCCTCGCCGATCAACCCGCCGTCCGGCTGCCGGTTCCGCACGCGCTGCTGGAAGGCACAGGACAAGTGCGCCCAGGAGGAGCCTCCGCTGGTGCGGCTCAGCGGCAACCGCGAGGGCCATCTGACCGCCTGCCACTTCCCCGAGGCGCCCACCACCCAGGGCGAGGACGTGGTCCTCGACCCCGCGCTCGCCTGACCCCGGATTTCACGGGCGCGGCCCCGCGCCCGTCGTCCGCTCGCCGCCTCTCAAAGGCGCCTGCCCGGTCGTACGCCGGACGCGACGCCGCCGGGGTTCCCCGCGGCCGGTTTCGTCCGGTGGCAGCCGGGGCCGGTCGGGCAGGCCGATCAGGCGGGCGGGGTGGCCCGCTCGGCGAGGCTGCGCAGCTCCGCCACGGCGCGGGCGGGGTCGTCGGCGCCGTAGACGGCGTTGCCGGCCACGAACACGTCGGCCCCGGCCTCGGCGCAGCGCTCGATCGTCTCCGCGGAGATTCCGCCGTCGACCTGGAGCCACACCTCGCCGCCGTGCTTGTCGATCAGCGCCCGCGCCCGCTCCACCTTCGGCAGCATGATGTCGAGGAAGCGCTGCCCGCCGAAGCCCGGCTCGACGGTCATGACGAGCAGCATGTCGATCTCGGGCAGCAGGTCTTCGTACCCCTCGACCGCGGTCGCCGGGTTCAGCGCCAGGCCGGCCCTCGCCCCGGCCGCGCGGATCGCCCGCAGCGTGCGCACGGGCGCCTTGGCCGCCTCCGCGTGGATCGTGACGCTCGCCGCGCCCGCCTCCGCGTAGTCCGCCGCCCACCGGTCCGGGTCGTGGATCATGAGGTGACAGTCGATCGGCGTCGAGGTGGTCTTCAGCAGCGACTCGACGACCGGAAGGCCGAGCGTCAGGTTCGGCACGAAGTGGTAGTCCATCACGTCGACATGGAGCCAGTCGGCGACGTTCTCCACCCGGGCGGCCTCGTCGGCGAGGCGGGCGAAGTCGGCGGACAGGATGCTGGGCGAGATCTGAACGGCCATAGTTCCTGCAGTCTATTTGGCCCGGCCGGACACCCCGCGTCATCCCCGGGTGCCCGCGGCACCCGGGCGCGGGCGAGGGCCGCCCCGGCCGCGTCACCATCCTCCCGTGAGCACGTCTAGAGGCGGCGCAGCAGCGCGAGGAACATCGCGTCGGTGCCGTGCCGATGCGGCCAGAACTGCGCGTACGGGCCGTCGCCCAGCCCGGGCACCTCGGGCAGGAACGTGCGGGCGTCCAGCACCTCGGCCCGGTCGCGCACGTCCTCCACCACCACCCGGGTCTCGGCCAGGTGCGGCGAGCAGGTCACGTACGCCACCACGCCGCCCGGCCGGACGGCCTCCAGCGCCGAGCCGAGCAGCCGCCGCTGCAGCGCGGTCAGCTCGGGGATGCTCCGGGGGTCGCGACGCCAGCGGGCCTCCGGCCGCCTGCGCAGGGCGCCGAGCCCGGTGCAGGGGGCGTCGAGCATCACCCGGTCGAACGCGCCGGGCCGCCAGGCGGGCCGGGTGCCGTCGGCCGTGACCACCTTCGCCTCGCGGGTGGTGCCCCACACCAGCCGGGCCCGGTGATACTGCACGTCCGCGCCGAGCAACCGGGCGCCCCGCTGCGTGGCGATCGCGTCGAGCAGCCCCGCCTTGCCGCCGGGACCGGCGCACATGTCCAGCCACGTGGCGTCCCGGTCGAGCGGCACGCGGGTCAGCGCGAGCGCGACGAGCTGGCTGGCCTCGTCCTGCACCGCGGCCCGCGCCTCCCCCACCGCGGGGATGGCGCCGGGATCGCCCTCCGGCAGGTAGGCCGCGTACGGCGAGTAGGCGCCGGGCTCGGCCCCGGCCGCCGCCAGCTCCTCGACCGTGGCCCGTCCCGGCCGCGCCACCAGCGCCACGCGGGGGCGTTCGTTGTCGGCCGCAAGCACCGCGGCCGTCTCGTCGACGTCCCCGCCCAAGGCGTCCCGCAGGGCGGTGACGATCCAGCGCGGGTGGCTGTAGGTGATCGAGAGGTTGCCGATCGGGTCCTCGTCGCGCGGCGGGGCGACGATCTCCAGCCACTGCTCCAGCGTGCGGCCCGCGACCTTGCGCAGCACGGCGTTGGCGTAGCGGGACGGGCCCGCCCCGACGCGCAGCCGTACGAGGTCGATGGTGGCGCTGACCGCCGCGTGGGACGGAATCCGCGTACGCAGAAGCTGGTGGACGCCGAGACGCACGGCGTCGAGCAGCGGCGGGTCCACCTCCTCCGGCGGCCGGTCGCTGCACGCGGCGATGACCTCGTCGTAGGTCCCGAGGCCGCGCAGCGTGCCGTAGGCCAGCTCGGTGGCGAGGGCGGCGTCGCGGCCGGTGATCCGCCGCTGCCGCAGCAGGGTCGGCATGAGCAGGTTGGCGTACGCGTCGCGCTCGTCCACGGCCCGCATCAGGTCGTAGGCGGCCAGGCGTGCCTCGTCGCGCGGCGGACGCCCGCGGCCCTGCCCGGGTCGCCCGGCCTTCGCCGCCTGCGGGCCCTGCGCGGCGCGGCCCCGGTCCGGCGCCCCGCCGCCGTGTCCCGGGCGGCCCCGGCCGGCGCCGCCCCCGCCGCGCCGGGAGCCTTCACCCCGTGCTTCGCCGCCCTGACCTCTGCCCTGCTTCACCCTGCCATCCTCGACTTCACCGCCCGCCGGTACGCCGTCCTCGGCTCCGGCCCGCGGGATCGCGTCATGCCGTCGCCCGCCGGGAACACCCGGAACGGCCCGGCCCCTCCCGGGGCCGGGAGCGGACTTTCAGATTAGGGTCTCACCCTCCGTGAACCGGACGCCGCGGCCCCACTCGGCCGCGGTCATCTGCCGCTTGCCCTGCGGCTGCACCTCGCCGAGCTCGACGGGGTGGGTGCCGGTCCCGACGAGGACGGACCTGCGGGTGGCCGCGATCTCCCCGGGGGCGAGCTTGTCCGCGTCGGGCGCGAGCCGTACCGGGCCGATCTTGACGCGCTGGCCGCGGAACTCGGTCCACGCGCCGGGCGCCGGAGTGCAGGCCCGCACCAGCCGGTCCACCCGCATGGCGGGCGCGGACCAGTCGATCCTGGCGTCCTCGACCATGATCTTCGGGGCGAGGCTGACGCCCTCCGCGGGCTGCGGGCGCGCCTCCAGCGTGCCGTCCTCGACGCCGTCGAGCGTGGCCAGCAGCAGGCCCGCGCCGGCCTCCGCGAGCCGGGCCAGCAGCGTGCCGCTGGTGTCGTCCGGCCGGATCGGCTCGGTGAGCACGCCGAAGACCGGCCCCGCGTCGAGCTCTTTGACGATGCGGAAGGTCGTGGCACCGGTGACGTCGTCGCCGTGCAGCACGGCGTGCTGCACCGGCGCCGCCCCGCGCCAGGCCGGAAGCACCGAAAAGTGCAGGTTGATCCACCCGTGCCGGGGGATGTCGAGCGCCGCCTGCGGCAGCAGGGCGCCGTACGCGACCACGGGGCAGCAGTCGGGGCCGATCTCCCGCAGCCGTTCGAGGAACTCCGGGTCCCCGGCCTTCGCCGGTTTCAGCACCTCGACGCCCGCCTCCTCCGCGAGCCGGGCCACCGGGCTGGCGTGGATCTTGCGCCCCCGGCCGGACTGCGCGTCCGGCCGGGTCACCACCGCCGCCACCTCGTGGCGGGGCGAGTCCAGCAGGGCGCGCAGCGACGGGAGCGCGGTCTCGGGGGTGCCGGCGAAGACCAGGCGCACTACAGAGCCTTTCCCTGCGTGGCGTGTGGCGAGAACTTCACCACCGGCGCCGACAGGCCGCTCCACTCCGCTTCGCGGATCGCCTTCATGGCCAGCTTGCGCTGCTGGGGGTCCATCCGGTCGATGAACAGCACGCCGTTCAGGTGGTCGGTCTCGTGCTGGAAGCAGCGGGCCATGAGGTCGGTGCCCTCGATGGTCACCGGCTCGCCGTACATGTTGAAGCCCTTGGCCACCGCCCGGATCGCGCGGGGCGTGGGGAACTTCAGGCCGGGGAAGGACAGGCAGCCCTCCTCGCCCTCCTCGTCGATCTCGTCGCCGAGGTCGAGATCGGGATTGACGAGATGGCCGAGCTGCTCGTCCACGTAGTACGTGAACACGCGCAGGCCGACGCCGATCTGGGGCGCGGCCAGGCCGGCGCCCGGCGCGTCCATCATCGTGTCGGTCAGGTCCTTGACGAGCTTGCGCAGCTCCTTGTCGAAGTCGACCACCGGCTCGGCCGGGGTGCGCAGCACCGGGTCGCCGAACAGGCGGATCGGCTGGATGGCCAAGGGTTGGCTCCGTTCACGTCTGCGTACAGGAGGAGGGTCATCCCAGTTTACGGGCGGGAGCGCACCTTCATCGCCGTCTTCCTGGCGGTCTTCGCGATCAGCGGATCGGGGTGGTGCCTGCCGAGCATCTCCAGCACGGCGAGGGCGTCGGGGTGATCGACCCGGCCCATCTCGGGCACCAGCGTGAGCAGGTCCTCCCCGAGGAGGTCGAAGTGGGCCACCGAGTCGACGGGAGCGCCGATGTAGAGCAGGGCGGCGAGGGTGTCCACGGCCACCCAGGCTCCGTCGCCCTCGCTCAGCGCCGGCGCCTCCAGGTCCCGCACGCCCAGCCACGCCGCGGCGTAGCGCCACATCATCGGCTCGTCCAGGGCTTCCCGTACGGCCTTCTCGGCCTCCGGGCCCAGCTCCTCCAGCACGGTGCCCGCGGTGCCGCGCTGGGCCGCGTTGCCCGACGCGGCGATCTTGATGAGCTCGCGGGCGGCCTCCTCCGGCTCCCGGCGCTCCAGCCAGAGCGTGGCGGCGCTGGCCGAGGCCCGGCCGCTCAGCATGGCGTCGATCAGCTCGGCGGCGCCCAGCTCGGCGAGCGCGGCCACCTCCCCGAGGGACGGCGCGTCGTGGCCCTCCCTGAGCAGGTCGCGGCGCACCGCCCACACGCCCGGCGGGGTGAGCCGGACCAGCTCCCCGGTCAGCTCGATCAGCCCGCAGTACTCCAGCAGCGCCATGGCCTCCGCCAGCTCACCCGGCAGGGTCATCCGCAGCCGCCGCAGGTCGGCCGGCCGCGCCGCGCAGCCCACCTCGTGGGCCTGGAGGATGCCGCCGGCCAGGGCGGCGAGCGGCATGCCCTCGCGCACCGAGTAGATCGTCGCGAGGATCTCGGTCAGGTGCTCGTCGATGACGGCCGAACCGGTCAGGCCCTCCTCGGTACGGTCGAGCACGTCCATGACCACGCCGTCCCAGAACTCCATGGGGTCGGGCACGCCGGGCCCGGGACGGGCGCCGTCCCGGGTGACCTCCACGAGCCGGCCGTTGACCGCGATCACCCACAGCAGGCGCAGCCGGCCGGCCTCCAGGCCGAGCTCGGCGACGACCGCCTCGGCCTCCGCGGGATGCGGCAGCCCCTGCTCGGTCACCTCGCAGACGCCCCGGGGGGAGGCCGCCGAGCGGGCCGCGACCCACTCGGCCAGGCGGTGGGCGTCCCGTACGAGCGGCACCTCCCGCACGGCGTGGACGAGCTGCTCGTCGGGGGCGATGTCGACCGGCGGGAAGGTGAGCACGTCGCTGTCGGCCATTCCAGCAACTTACTGCACAGCAGTCACCTGATGCTCCGCGAACGAGCCTTGAAAGCCGCTTTCCGGGCGGCCTTGGCGGCCGCCTGGTCGGTCAGCGTGCTGCCGAGCAGCTCGAGAACCTCGACCACGTCGGGGTGATCCACCCGCCACATGTCCTCGATCAGATGGGCGGGCGGCCCCGAGGCCGCGATGTTCTCCGCGAAGCCCTCCGGGTCGGCCTCGGCGGCGGGCAGCGCCAGCGCGAGCATGTCGACGCTCACCCACAAAAGCTCGTCCGGGGTGAGCGCGGGCGCGTCCAGCCCGCGCGACGACAGCCAGTGGATGGCGTGCGGGCGCAGCTCGGGGTCGTCCAGATACGACCGCACCGCCGCAGCCGCCTCCACGCCCAGCCGGTCCACGATGGTGACGGCCACCCCGCGCACCTCCGCGGGGGCGCCGGCCACGGCCGCCAGCAGCTCCGACGCGGCCTGCTCCGGTGTGCGCCGCGACAGCCACTCGGCGATGTCCCGCTCGGCCGCCTCGTCCGCCATGCCGTCGCCGATCAGGCTGGCGATCAGCCCGCTCGCGTCGCCCTCGGCCGGGGCGGGCGCGAGCGGCGCGTCCAGGCCCTTGGCGACGTACAGCTCCCGCAGGCCCCACAGGGCGTGCGCGGTCAGGGCCAGGCCGTCTTCGGTGCGCTGGACCGTTCCCGCGTACACCAGACCGGTCAGCGCCGCGTCCAGCCCGCCCGCCGGCCGCCCCTCGGCCGCCTCGCACAGGTAGTCGGCGAGCGCGTCGACCGGCACGGGCGACTGCAGCCGGTAGAGCAGGTCGTGGATCTGGGGCATCCCCTCGTCCACCAGCGGCTCCCCGGTGAGCCGCACGGGCCTCTTCCCGACGAGGAGCTTCAGCGTCGTGCGCCACAGGTCGAGCAGCTCCTCCTCCCCGCGCCTGCCCAGCTCGCGGAAGCCCGGCCCGATCGAGACGGCGGTGCCGTCGATCCGCGCGAGGCGGAGGTGGCGGGCCAGACGCCAGGCCGGCTCGGGACGTCCGACGCCGAGCTCCGCCGTGCAGGCCCGCACGTCCCGCACGCGCAACGTCCGGCGCACGGTGGTCGTGCGGCCGCCCTTCACCAGCCACTTCACCAGCCGGTGGGCATCGCGCAGCAGCGGCACCTCGCGTACGGCACGGGCCACCTCCTCGCGCGGCGCGAGCCGTACGGGCGGCAGGGGCGCATCGCCGCCGGGACCCTCGTAGGCGTCGCCCGCCGCGCCCGCGGCCTGCGCGTCCCGGGCCGCGTCGAGCTCCAGGGAGTCGGGCCCGATGGCGCTGAACAGGCTCTTGGCCATGCCGAACTTGGACGTGTCGGCGAGCGCCCGCGGCATCTCCGGTTCGATGCGGTCGATGGTCTCCCGCATCCGGTCGGCCGTCTTGCTGCCGATCTCGCCCGTGTCCAGCAGGAAATCGACCAGTGTGCGCGCCGCGGCGATCGTTTCCGGCGCACTCTCCGGCGGCGCGATGACCTTGCGCGGGTAGATCTCCAGCAGGAGCTCCTCGAAGGTGCCCGGCCGGAAATCCCCCAGTTCGTTCACCTCCAGGTAGTCACTGGCGTAATCGCACAGCAGACGTACCTCGTCGACGTCGACCTCGACGTTCCGCTCGCGTCCCCAGGCACGGAGGCCGTCGATGGCCCGGTTCACCCATTCGATCGACACACAGGCACGCTAACGGCTCGCCTTGTGCGAGGCGAATCGGTCAGATGAGGTCGAGCGGATCAATGTTCACACGGACCACCTCCGGCGCCTTGCGCGCGGAGCGTACGCCGGCGGTTTCCTTGAGCGCACGGGCCAGCGCGGGCCCGAGACGGCGCGGCACCCGGATCATGGCCCGTTCCAGCCCGTCGTCCACCGGCACCGGCCCCAGCACCTGCGCCCCCGCGGGCAGCGCGGTGTCCCGCAGCGTCTCCCTGACCGCCGCGGCCGGACCCGTGAGCGTCGCCATCCGCACGGCCGGGGGGAAACCCAGCTCGGCCCGCTCGGCGAGCTCCCGCTCGGCGAAGGTCACGGGATCCCAGCGCACCAGGGACTGCACGGCGGGCACCCCGGCGTCGGCCAGGACGACCAGCTCCCCCGCCGGCCGCAGCAGCGCGGCGGCGTTGATCCAGCGCCGCAGTGCCTCCTCGGCCGCGCGCAGGTCGGGGCGGCCCAGCAGCGCCCATCCGTCGAGCAGCACGGCCGCGGCGTAGCCGCCGTCCGGCACCGGCTCGGCCCCCGGGGTGGCCACGACGAGCGCGGGTGCGCCGCTCACCGTGGCGAGCACGCCGTCGCGCCCGCTCGTGCGCACGGCCACCGACGGGAACGCGCGGCCCAGCTCCTCCGCGGTGCGCCGCGCGCCCACGACGACGGCCCGCACCCCGGTCCCGCCGCAGGACGGGCAGCGCCAGTCGCCCGCGATCCGGCCGCACCAGCGACAGTACGGCACCGCGTGCCCCCCGCGCAGCGCGAGCGGCCCCGAGCACACCGGCCCCGGGGCGAATCCGGGGGCGGCGTCGGCGGGCACCGGCTCGGTGCGCGTCCGTGCCACGCCCCCCGGCGCGGACCCCGGCGCGGACCCCGGCGCGGACCCGGGCGCGGTCCCCGGCATCGGGGCCGGGC
>JADGHC010000176.1 GCA_019689655.1 Microbispora sp. | reverse complement strand
ATTGTGGTCCCCTCGGCGCAGATCACGCGGCGTCGTGTTGCCTCTTTTTCCTGAGAGGTCTTCCACAGCGAGGGCAGTCGCGGTAGGCGTACGGATGCCGAGACGGGAAACCTCGGTGACTGGGATGGCGCATTCGAGATTTCCCGGCCTTGCCCGGCGGGTGAGGGGCAAAATCGCCTACGTGGCAAAAAGCAGACGTGTGCGGGACCTTCTGGCGGCAGGAATCGCGATCGGCATCCTCATCTGGGGTGTGGTTGGTGCGTGGGTAGCCGCTACGGTGAACAACTTCCCCTCGAACGTGTGGGTCCCAATCGCCTACGGGGCCAGCAAAGGTGTCTTTCTCGGCCTACTTGCCGGAATCGGCGCCGCCGCGGGGCTGACAAGCTGGGCAAGACGCGCTCCGAAGTCCATCGCCTTCGTCGGTGCCCTCATCGGCGGCTCGATTCTGGGCACGATCAAAGACTTCAACGGGCCACCTGAACCTTTGGTGTACTTCATGCCGCCAATGCCAGATGAGCGCTGGTACTGGTCCACGATGCTCATTCATTGGTCCGGCAAGGTTATGGCGCCGGCCGCCGTTTGTGCCGTCGGTCTCGTTATGCTCGTCGGTCGCTTGAATCGGGAGCCGTACCCGGCAAGGCTCTCCCTCACGACTAACGTGATGCTCACCCTGGCAGGGCTGGCGCTGCTGCTTTTTCCAGAGATCGCGTCAAGCTTCGTCCCCGAGGTGCAGGGCAACGGGCAGCACGTGAACGAGGGAATCATCGCGGCCTTCTACTGCTGGGCGATAGCGATCCCTGTGATCACCGCTGGCACCTGGCGCACCCGGCGACTCCTTCGTCGTAGCGCTCGCGGCGCACAGCCGGACTCCGGATGGGCGTGAGAGATCGAGGCCGGTGGTCGCGATTGCTGAGGAGGTCCAGGGCGCGGAGCGCCGGCATGCGAGCCACCCGGCCGCCTGATTTGGGTCCGGACGATTTGTCATGGGGACGCGATTTCGAGTGCGGGTAACGGTGGCGCGCACCGCTGTTCTATCGGCTCCTCCTTACACTGAGTGAGTACGCGACCGTGAGAGCTCCGCGGCATGCCAAACGCGCGCAGGTTCTCCACACCTATCTGCTTTCTTGGCGAGCAGAATGTTTGTCATCTGGGCGGACAGGTGAGAGTGAGGCTGCCTAATCTGAAGAACCGTAGGCGAGGATTACCGGGCGAAGCAGAGGGGACATGAGGCCTCTGTCGAAGTACGCGGCGTGAGCAAGAGGTTCGGATCGCGTCAGGTGTTCGACGGGCTCGATTTGGAGCTGTCACCCGGAGTGACCGGACTGCTCGGACCGAATGGGGCGGGTAAATCTACTCTGATGCGATGCCTGGCATCGACCCTCATGCCCGATTCCGGAAGAGTCCATGTCCTGGGCCTGGACCTTTCCGACCGCGAACAGCGGCTGCAAGCGCGACGCAAAATCGGCTACCTGCCGCAGGAACTCGGCCTGTTTCCGCAGTTCAGTGTGTATTCGCTGGTCGACTACGTCGCCATACTCAATGAGATCACCGACCGGCGCGAACGCAGGCGTGAGGTCGAGCGCGTTCTCGAAGAGGTAGACCTTCTCGGCGAACGGAAGAGGAAGGTTCGCAAGCTGTCGGGAGGCATGAAACAGCGTCTCGGCAACGGCGACGGCGGCCCTGCTCGTCGGAGCGGCAGCGGTGATCGTCACGTCGATGGCCACCATGCGCGACAGCCGTCCGCAGGCGGCGGAGTTGTTCGCGGCGCTGCCCGCCGGCCGGCCGGTCCGGACCGCTGCCGTGGCCGTCGCCGGGCCGATCGCGGCAGGGCTGGTGGTCGCATTGGTCTCCGCGCTCCACTTCGTCAGCCTCCTCGGGGGGACACCCGCAGGACGCTTCGATGCGTACGAGGTCCTCACCGGCGTCATGGTGGCCGCGCTGATGGCGGCTCTCGGCGCGGCACTGACCCGGTGGGCGCCCACGCTGTTCCTGACCGGACCGTTGTGGCCGTGGCCGTGGATCGACGATCCGGCGTGGGCGAATGTGCATCTCGGGTGGCTCGCGGCGCTCCCGATCCCTTGTGTTCTACTGGCCGTCGGAAACCGCGACATTCTCCGCAAATAGCGGTTACGAACGACCGAGGGCCTGATCACTGTCTCCAGTGATCAGGCCCTCGACCTGAAACTACCGAGTCGGGGTGGCGGGATTTGAACCCACGGCCTCTTCGTCCCGAACGAAGCGCGCTGCCAAGCTGCGCTACACCCCGGTGGCTTGAGCTTTTCGCCCTGTGCCTCGGCAAGTCTAGCGGACTTTGCGGCTACTTGTGTCATCCGGCGCGACGGGGCGGCGGGGGACGAGCGTCAGCAGGGACGCCTCGGGCGGGCAGGCGAAGCGCACCGGCGCGTACGGTGAGGTGCCGAGTCCGGCCGAGACGTGCAGCCAGGCGGTCTCGTGCCTGCTCAGCCCCTTGACCCGGGCCCGGTCGATGCCGCAGTTGGTCACCAGGGCGCCGTAGAAGGGGATGCACAGCTGCCCGCCGTGGGTGTGCCCGGCCAGCAGCAACTGGTACCCGTCCTGGGCGAACCGGGACATGTTGCGGGGCTCGGGCGAGTGCATGATCCCGAGCCGCAGGTCGGCGTCGGAGGGGGCCTGACCGGCGATCTCGTCGTACCGGTCCCGGTCGATGTGGGAGTCGTGGATGCCGCCCACGTGGACGTCGAGGTCGCCGACCTTGATGCGGGCCGTCGCGTTGTTCATGTCGAGCCAGCCGGCCTCTCGCATCGCGGCGCCCAGCTCGGCCCAGGGCAGGTTCGGCACGTGCTGCCGGGCGTCCCCCTTGGAGGTGCGCCACAGATAACGGGCGGGGTTCTTCGGCTGGGGGGCGTAGAGGTCGTTGGAGCCGTAGACGAACAGGCCCGGGCGGTCGAGCAGCGGCTCCACGGCGTACATGTACGACTCGACCGCGTCGGGGTGCGCCAGCGTGTCGCCGGTGTTGACGACGAGGTCGGGGTTGAGCGAGGCCAGCGAACGCACCCAGTTGATCAGCCGGCGGCGCCGGGGGGTCAGGTGCAGGTCGGAGATCTGCAGGATCCGCACCGGCCGCTGGCCGGGAGCCAAAACCGGGACGTCGAACCGGCGCAGCCGGAACCAGTTCCGCTCGATGACGGCGGCGTAGCCGACCCCGGCGACGCCGAGGCCGAGGATGGACAGGGGAATCGCGGCTGCTTTCCTCACACAGCCATGATGCCCGACGTACGGCCCGCCTCCCGCATAACCTGGCGAAGATCGGGTCCCCGGCACGGCAAGATGGACGCATGAGTGCGTTGAAGGACAAGCTGCAGTCCGACCTTGCGGCCGCGATGAAGGCCCGCGACGACGTGCGGGTCCGGACGATCCGGATGGCTCTGGCCGCCATCAACGTCGAGGAGGTCGCCGGCAAGCAGGCGCGCGAGCTCAGCGACGACGAGGTGATCAAGGTGCTGACCCGCGAGGCCAAGAAGCGCCGGGAGGCCGCGGAGGCGTTCTCCGGTGCCGGGCGCGCGGATCGGGCCCAGGCCGAGCTGGACGAGCAGGCGGTCCTGGAGGAGTACCTTCCCGCCCAGCTCAGCGACGACGAGCTGAACGCGCTGGTCGACGCGGCGATCGCGGAGAGCGGTGCGGAGGGTCCGAAGGCGATGGGGCAGGTCATGAAGATCCTTACCCCGAAGATCGCGGGCCGCGCCGAGGGCAGCCGCGTCGCCCAGGCCGTGCGCGCCAAGCTGTCCGCCTGACGGCAAGGGGCCGCTCCCCGGTGCGAGGAGCGGCCCGACGGACGAAAGCGTCAGTTGCCGAACGGATCGAGCGGACCGCCGCCGCCGGGGCCACCCCGGTGGCCGCCCCCGGGCCCGCCGCCTCGGCCACCCCGGCCGTCGCCACCTCCGCCGCCGTGGTCACCGAAGGGGAAGTCGCCGAGGGGATTGTCCCCGTGTTCGTCGCCGCCCTTGTCGTGCTTGGGCTTCGGCGGGGGCGCGCACTGGTGGGCGCAGCCGCCGAACTTCTCCATGTCCGGCTTGACGAACGGTGTGGGCGAAACGCCCTTGAGCGCCGCCAGGAAGGTCTCCTTCCAGATCGGGCCGGGGATGCTGGCGCCGAAGACCGAGCCGTACGACCGGCCGCCGATGACGCGGTTGCTAAGCGGGTAGCGGACCGGGCCGCGCGGGTCACCGAGGCTGACCGCGCCCGCCAGGTCGGGGGTGTATCCGGCGAACCAGGCGGTGCGGGAGACGTCGCCCGTACCGGTCTTGCCGGCCGCGTCCCTGCCGATGCCGCCGACGCCGGACATGGTGCCCTTGGTGAACACGCCCGACAGGATGTGCGTGGCCGCATCGGCGACGTCGGCGTCGACGGCCTGCCTGCACTTGGGCTTGAAGGAGGTCACCTTGCCGAAGCGGTCGGTGATCTCGGTGATGGCCATCGGAGCGCAGTACTTGCCGCGGGCGCCCAGCGTCGCGTACGCCGCGGCGACGGTGACGGGGTCCATCTCGTTGAACCCGAGGGTGAACGGCTCGAACTCCCGGAGCTTGCCGCCGTCGGCCCGCTTGATGCCGAAGTCCTTGGCGGTCTGGACGACGTCGCAGAGGCCGACCTTCTGCTCAAGGGTGAGGAAGAACGTGTTCACCGAGCCCCACGTGCCGGTCTGCAAGGTCAGGAATCCGCCGTGGCCCTCCGCGTTGTGCAGCGGGGTCTTGATGTCGCCGACGTTGTTGCCCTTGCAGTCCTTGAACGCGGAGTAGCTGGGCGCGGTGTAGGTGCTGCCGACGTTGAAGCCGTCGTTGAACTTGTAGCCTTCCTTCAGCGCCGTCACCAGCGTGAACATCTTGAAGGTCGATCCGGCCTGGAAGCCGGTGCCGCCGCCGTGCGCGGCGTCCGCGACGACGTTGATCGAGATCTCGTTCTTCTTCTTGCTGGTGCCGAACTTCCGGCTGGAGGCCATCGCCTTGATGGCTCCGGTGCCGGGCTCCACGAGCGCCTCGGAGGCGACCGGCTTGTCGCTCGGGAAGACGTACTTCTTGATCGCCTTCTCGGCGGCCTTCTGCATCTTCCGGTTGAGCGTGGTCCTGATCGTCAGGCCGCCTCGCGCGAGGAAGTCCTGCCGGGCCTTCTGCGTCTTGCCGAACTGCGGATCGTTGAGGATCTCGTTGCGCACGTACAGGCAGAAGTACGGGAAGTCGCTCTCCTCGCAGCCGCCGGGGATCTCCTTGTCCTTCCACCCCAGCTTCTTCTTCTTGGCCGCGTCGCGCTCGGCATCGGTGATGATGTGCAGCTCCGCCATGCGGTCGAGCACGACGTTGCGCCGGGCCAGCAGCCGGTCACGGAACTCCTTGCCCCGGTTGGGGTCGGTGGCGTTCGGGTCCTGTACGGCTCCCGCCAGCGTCGCGGCCTCGGCCAGGTTCAGCTGTGAGGCGTGCTTGCCGAAGAAGCGCTTGGACGCCGCCTCGATGCCGTACGCGCTGGCGCCGAAGTAGGCGATGTTGAGGTAGCGATTGAGGATCTCGTCTTTGCTGTATTTTTGCTCGAGCCCCATCGCGTAGCGGATCTCGTTGAGCTTGCGGCTGATGGTCGGCGCGACGGCAGCCGCCTTCTCCTCGTCGGTCTCCGCTTTGTTGTAAAGCACCTGCTTCACGTACTGCTGGGTGATGGACGAACCGCCCTGGGTCACCCCGCCCGTCGTGATGTTCTTGATCAGGGCACGGGTCGTGCCCTCGACGTCCAGTGGGCCGTGGTCGTAGAAGCGGTAGTCCTCGATCGCCACGATCGCCTTGCGCATGATCGGGGCGATGCGGTCCATCGGGACCGACTCCCGGTTCTCGAAGTAAAACTGAGCGAACTGCTTGCCGTCCGCGTCCAGCAGCACCGTCTTCTCGGGCAGCGGCGGTTCGTCGAGCGGCTTCGGCTTGAGGTCGAGCGACTCTATGCCGGATTTGACGGAGACACCGGCCCCGCCCACGGCGGGTAGCGCAATCGCCGCCACCAGCACTCCCGCGACGCCTGAGGCGCCGACGAGGCGCAGGGCCGCACCTGTCCGGGATGCCAGAGATTTGCCGTGAGCTTGCACGGATCCAAGGGTACGTCCGATTCGCGGCTCGCCCGGCATCGACTCCACAGCTCCGCATTACCCGCCCACGGGGGGGACTAGTCATTCCCGGCCACATGGCCTGACATGACCATGTAGGAATTTGGTCCCCCCGGGGTATGTCGGTTGATCGTTTCGTTGCGTACTTTCTCCTCTGCGGCTACTGCAACCAGGAGGCCCGACGCCCGCGCCCGTCGGCCGAAAAGACGACTGACCACCTAAGGGGAGTGGGGTCGAACATGTGGATCACGGATTGGACCTCCCGTGCCGCCTGCCGGGGTGCGGATCCTGACGCACTCTTCGTGCAAGGCGCCGCCCAGAATCGGGCCAAGCTCATCTGCCGTGGATGCCCCGTCCGTACCGAGTGTCTCGCCGACGCGCTGGACAACCGCATCGAGTTCGGGGTGTGGGGCGGAATGACCGAGAGAGAACGGCGTGCGCTGCTTCGGCGCAGGCCGGACGTGGAGTCCTGGCGCGACCTGCTTGAGGCCGCCAAGGAAGAGTACGAGCGGACCAACGAGCTGATCGCCGGCTGAGCCGGATGGCGGCGTCCCGCGGTGCAGCGGGACGCCGGCTTCTTTTTCGGGGCCTGATCCTTCTTTTTCGCGGCCCGAACCCGGACGGCCCCGCGCGACGCCTCAGGACGCGAGGAGCTGCCCGATCTGGCGCAGTCCCTCGAGATCGTGCACGTCCTCGGGCATCGCGGGCACCTGCGCGATGGGCACGGTCGGGTGGGCCGAGGTGAAGTGCTCCTGCTGGCGCTGCTCCCGGGCGGCGAGCTGCATCCTTCCCGCGTGCAGCCGCAGCACCGCGGCGGTCAGCTCGTGCTCGCCCCTGGCGTCCAGCTCCTCGGCGGCCGCGGAGCTGCGCGCGGCCGACAGCGACGGCACCAGTGGCCGGTGCACGCGGTTGACGACGAGCCCGGCGAGCGGCATCCGCTCGTCGGCCAGCCGTTCGACGAAGTAGGACGCCTCGCGCATCGCGTCGCGCTCCGGCGCGGCGACCACGAGGAACGCCGTGCCCGGCGCCTGCAGCAAGCGGTAGGTCTGCTCGGCGCGCTGGCGGAAGCCGCCGAACACCGCGTCGAGCGCGGTGACGAACATCTGGATGTCCCGCAGCACCTGGGCGCCGATCACCTTGGTCAAGATGCCCGCGACCATCCCGAAGCCGGCGTTGAGCAGCTTGAACGCGCTGCGCCCGCCGGCCTTGGCCGGTGCCATGAGGATGCGGATCAGCTTGCCGTCGAGGAACCGGCCGAGGCGTTCGGGGGCGTCGAGGAAGTCGAGCGCCGACCGCGACGGCGGGGTGTCCACCACGATCAGGTCCCACTCGTTGGAGCGGCGTAGCTGTCCCAGCTTCTCCATGGCCATGTACTCCTGGGTGCCGGAGAAGCTGGACGACAACGACTGGTAGAAGGGGTTCGTCAAGATCTGCCGGGCGCGCTCGGGATCGGCGTGGGCCTCGATGATCTCGTCGAAGGTCCGCTTCATGTCGAGCATCATCGCGTGCAGCTCGCCGCGGCGCTTGCCGGCGCCGTCGACCGAGAGCACGCGCCTGGGGGTGTTGTCCAGCTCGGTCAGGCCCATCGCCTGCGCCAGCCGCTTGGCGGGGTCCACGGTCAAGACGACCACCGAGCGGCCCCGCTCGGCGGCGCGCAGCCCGAGGGCCGCGGCCGTCGTGGTCTTGCCGACACCGCCCGAGCCGCAGCACACGATGATCCGGGTATCCGGATCATCCAAGATCGCGTCGATGTCCAGCGCGGGCGCCGTCCTGGTCACAGCTCAGCCTCACTCACTGATCCACTCGGTCGAAGGTCTACGCCGCGCCCTGGGTGCGCAGGGTGTCGGCCAGCTCGTACAGTCCCGCCAGGTCCGCGCCTTCGGGCAGCAGGGGCAGGTCGTAGCGCCGTACGCCGGCCTCCTCCAGCGCGATGCGTTCGCGCTTTTCCAGCTCGGTCCGTACGGCGTGCTCGGCCACCTCCCGGGCGAGCGCCTCGGCGATCGCGGAGGCGTCGGCCGTGACGTCGGCCAGCCCGGCCGCCTTGAGGCCGAGCGCGAGCTCGGCGGAGTCGAACCGGCCCCGGCAGGCGGCCTCGAGCACTCTTTCGGGCAGCCCGGCGGGACGCACCATGTTGACGAACACCCCGCCGACCGGCAGGCCGGTCTCGCGCAGCTCCTCGATGCCGTCCAGCGTCTCCTGGACCGGCATCTCCTCCAAAAGCGTGACGAAGTGGACCGCCGTCTCCGGGGAGGCGAGCACGCCCCGCACGAGGTCGGCGTGGTGCTTGATGGGCCCGACCCGGGCCAGCCCGGCGACCTCCTGCGTGACGTTCAGGAAGCGGGCGATCCGGCCGGTGGGGGGTGCGTCCATGACCACCGCGTCGTACACCCTCCGGCCCTGCTTGTCGCGGCGCCGTACGGCCTCGGTGGTCTTGCCGGTGACCAGGACGTCCCGCAGGCCGGGGGCGATCGTCGTGGCGAAGTCGACCACGCCCAAGCGGGTCAGCGCCTTGCCCACGCGCTTGATGCCGTAGAACATCTCGAGGTATTCGAGCATGGCCTCTTCGGGGTCGATGGCCAGCGCGTACACGTCCCCGCCGCCGGGCGCCACGGCGATCTTGCGTTCCTCGTACGGCAGCGGCGGCAGGTCGAACGCCTGGGCGATGCCCTGCCGTCCCTCGACCTCGACGAGCAGCACCTTGCGCCCGCCGGCCGCCAGGGCCAGCGCGAGCGCGGCGGCGACCGTCGTCTTGCCGGTGCCGCCCTTGCCGCTCACCACGTGCAGGCGCACGCCGTCCCAGTCGGTGTCGCGGGCCTCCCCGCTGCTGTCACCGCGACTGCCGGTCGGCTGACTCACCGTGCCTCCTCCGGACGGCCGGCGAGATCGCGTGCGCGGGTCGTCGCGCGGTGGTTCCCGTCGGCGTGCCTGCTCCACTCGCCCACGTGAGGAAGGCTACCCAAGGGGTAACTGCCGATTCGCGAGGGTCATCCCGCATAGGCACCTCGAGGTGCGGCTTGTACATCAATTGGGTAATGGTTCGCCCGCGGGTGATCACGGGAGACACCGGCCGTACGGTCGCCGCTCCTCGCAGTGGCCGGGCGGGACCGCGATCGTCCGCCGGCATGCGGCCGGGGGACCCGGGCTGCCCGTGATCGTTCCGATCGGCGGCAAAAAGTGAACACACGGATTGTCACGAGAGGGACACCGGCGCGGGCGGGCGTCACCGGCGGCAAAGTGTGAGTCCTGTCGGCGCGGTGATCCGCTTCCGCATCCCGTGGCCGCGCGGCGCGATGACGTCCCGGCCGGACACGCCGGCCCGAGGGCGCGGAGTGAGTCGCCGTTCCGTCTTGACGTGTCCGCCCGCGCGCCCCGGCCCGAACCGCGTTCCCGGGCATCCCGGGCGCGCCGCGCCTCGATAGCCTTTGCCCATGACCAAGTGGGAATACGTCACCGTGCCGTTGCTCACGCACGCCACGAAGCAGATCCTGGACAACTGGGGCGAAGACGGGTGGGAGCTCGTCTCCGTCGTTCCGGGGCCCAACCCCGAGCAGCTTGTCGCCTACATGAAGCGGCCGAAGTGATGGCGACCCCGGAGGAGCGGCTCGCCGAGCTCGGGCTCGCGCTGCCCGAAGTCGTGCCCCCGCTGGCCGCGTACGTTCCCGCCGTACGGACGGGCGACTACGTCTACACCTCGGGCCAGCTTCCGCTGGTGAAGGGCGAGCTGGGCGTCACCGGCAAGGTCGGCGCCGAGGTGTCGCCCGAGGAGGCCAAGGAACAGGCGCGCATCTGCGCGGTCAACGCCCTGGCGGCCATCAAGTCGCTGGTGGGCGACCTGTCGAAGGTCGTGCGAATTGTGAAGGTGGTCGGGTTCGTCGCGAGCGCTCCCGGCTTCACCGGGCAGCCGCAGGTCGTCAACGGCGCCAGCGAACTGCTCGGCGAGGTGTTCGGCGACGCGGGCAAACACGCCAGGAGCGCGGTCGGCGTGGCGGTCCTCCCGCTCGACGCGCCGGTCGAGGTGGAGGTCATCGCCGAGGTCCGCTGAATCCGGCTCGCCGGCACCGGGGTTTGCGGTTCCGTGACGGCGTGGGGGAGCATGGGGCCGATCGAACCGATCGTTGTTCTGGAGGGCCTCATGGGGTTTCCCCTGCCCGGCGAGGCCGGGGAGCGGGCGCGGGAGATCCTCGCCGGCCGCCTGGCTCCCGCCCCCGCGAGGGACGCGGCCACGGTGGTGCTGCTGCGCGACGACCCCCTGGAGGTGTACCTCCTCAGGCGCAAGGCCACGATGGCCTTCGCCGCGGGCGCGTACGTGTTTCCCGGCGGGTCGGTCGACCCGCGGGACGCCGAGTGCGACGTGGCGTGGGCGGGCCCGTCGCCCGCCGAGTGGGGCGAGGTCTTCCGGGCCGACGAGAGCACGGCCCGGGGCCTCGTCTGCGCCGCCGTACGCGAGACGTTCGAGGAGTCGGGCGTGCTCCTGGCCGGGCCGGAGCCGGACGCGGTGGTGACGGACACGACCGGCGACGGCTGGGAGGCCGACCGCCTCGCCCTGATCGCGCGCACGTTGTCGCTCGCCGAGTTCCTCGACCGGCGTGGTCTCGTGCTCAGATCCGACCTGCTCAAGGCGTGGGCGCACTGGATCACGCCGGTCGTCGAACCCCGGCGCTACGACACCCGCTTCTTCGTGGCGGCCCTGCCGCCCGGGCAGCGTACGCGTGACGTGGGCGGGGAGGCGTCCGAAGTGGCCTGGATGCGGCCGCACGACGCGCTGGCCGCCGCGCGGGCGGGATCGGTCCGCATGCTGCCGCCCACCTTCCGGACGCTGGCCGAGATGGCGGCGTTCGAGTCGGTGCGCGACGTGCTCGCCTGCCCGCGGTCGATCACGACCATCATGCCGGAGGCCGCCGAGGTGGACGGGCGGCTGGTGCTGAAGATTCCCGACTGATTCCCGGCTGATCCCCGACTGATTTTCGACGCGAAAGGACGGGCGAGTGAGCGGGCTGCGGATCCCGGTGGAGGGCCAGGACGGCGCCGGCGGCCTC
>JADGHC010000175.1 GCA_019689655.1 Microbispora sp. | reverse complement strand
ATCACAGGGCGGACAGCTCCGCGACGATCTTCGGGCCGAGCTCGGTCACGTCTCCCGCGCCCATCGTGAGCACGATGTCCCCGGCCCGGGCCCTGGCGGCGACGAGCGCGGGTACGGCCTGCCGGTCGGGCGCGTAGACGACCCGCTCGGCGGGAAGCGGGACCTTCCCCGCGACCAGCGCGCCGGAGACCCCGGGCTCGGGGTCCTCCCGCGCGCCATACACGTCCAGCACGATCGCCTCGTCGGCGAGGCCGAGCGCGGCGCCGAACTCGTCGGCGAAGAACCGGGTGCGCGAGTACAGATGCGGCTGGAAGACCACGATGACCCGGCCGTCGCCGGTCACCACGTCGCGGGCGGCGCGCAGGTCCGCGGTCAGCTCGGTGGGGTGATGGGCGTAGCTGTCGAAGACCCTCACCCCCGCCGCCTCGCCCTTGAACTCGAACCGCCGCTTGGCCCCGGTGAAGGCGGCCAGGCCCTCCTTGACGTCGTCGAAGCGCAGGCCGAGGTGGAGCGCCACGGCGATCACGGCGGTGGCGTTGAGCGCGTTGTGGCGGCCCGGCACGGCCAGGCGCACCTCGCCGCGTCCCGGTCCCCCGGGCACGCCGGGGCCGATCTCCACGGCGAACTCCACGCCGAGGCCGCGCGGCACCACGCCGGTCGTGCGCAGGTCGGCGCCGGCGCTCTCGCCGTACGTGAGGACGGCGAGGCCGCGCTCGCGCGCGACCGGCACGAGGGCGGCGGCCCCCGGGTCGTCGGCGCAGACCACGAGCAGCGTCCCGATCCGCTCGACGAAGCGGGCGAAGCCGTCCTGCACGGCCTGGGGATCGCCGTAGTTGTCGAGGTGGTCGGCCTCGACGTTGGTCACCACGGCGATGCTCGGCGCGAGCATGAGGAAGGAGCCGTCGCTCTCGTCGGCCTCCGCCACGAACACCTCGCCCGCGCCGTCGTCGGCGCCGAGGCCGGTCGTCACGAGCTGCCCGCCGACGCAGTACGACGGGTCCTCGCCGCACTTCTGCAACGCCACGGTCAGCATCGAGGTGGTCGTGGTCTTGCCATGCGTGCCGGCGACGGCGATGCCGGTGCGGCCGGCCATGACCGACGCCAGCGCGGCGGCGCGCGGGATCACCCGCAGGTTCTGCCGCAGCGCCTCGCCCAGCTCGGGGTTGGAGTCGCGGATCGCGGTGGAGACCACGACCGTGTCCACGTCCTTGATGTGGGAGGCGGCGTGGCCGATGTGGATGACGGCGCCCAGCTCGCGCAGCTCGGCCAGCAGGTCGGAGGGCCGCGCGTCGCTGCCCGACACCGGCACGCCCCGCTTGAGCAGGATCCGGGCGATGCCGGACATCCCGGCGCCGCCGATGCCGATGAAGTGCACCCGTCCGAGGTCGGCCGCCGGGACGGGATCCACGAGCTTGACGAGACTCATCGGTGTGCGATCTCCAGCACCTTGCGGGCGAGCGCCATGTCGGCGTCCTTGCGGCCCATCCGCGACGCGGCCTCGGACATCGCGACCACGCGCTCGGGGTCGTTGAGTATCGGCAGCAGCGTCTCGACGATCCAGGCGGCCGACAGGTCCGCGTCCTCGACCATGAGGCCGCCGCCGGCCCGCACGATGGGCTCGGCGTTGAGGCGCTGCTCGCCGTTGCCGTGCGGCAGCGGCACGAACGCCGCGGGCAGCCCGACGGCGGTGAGCTCGGCGCAGGTCATGGCGCCCGCGCGGGACAGCACGAGGTCGGCCGCGGCGTAGGCGAGGTCCATGCGGTCGACGTACGGCAGGATGACGTACTGCGGGTCGCCGGGCGGGGGCTCCACCTCGACGGTGTTCTTGGGCCCGATCACGTGCAGCACCTGGACGCCCGCCGCCCGCAGGTAGGGCGCGGCCTCCAGCGCCGCCTTGTTGATCGAGCGGGCTCCCTGCGAGCCGCCGAACACCAGCAGCGTCACCCGGTCGGACTCCAGCCCGAAGTACGACCGCGCCTTGTCGCCCATCGACAGGCGGTCCATCGTGCTGATCTCGCGGCGCAGCGGGATGCCGACGTACTCGGCGTTCGGGAGCACCGCGTCCGGGTGACCGGTGAACACGTGGTCGGTGAGGCGGGCGCCGAGCCGGTTGGCCAGGCCGGGCCGGGGATTGGCCTCGTGGACCACGATCGGGATCCCGCGCCGCCGGGCGCCGAGGTAGCCGGGCGTGGCGACGTACCCGCCGAAGCCCACCAGGATGTCCGCGCCGACCTTGTCGAGGATGCCCGCCGCGGTGCCGATGGCACCGGCGAGACGGCCGGGCACGGTGAGGAGCTGGGGGCTGAGCGAGCGGGGCAGCGGCACGGCGGGGATGAGTTCGAGCTCGTAGCCCCGCGCGGGCACCAGTCGGGTCTCCAGGCCGCGCTCGGTGCCGAGGCAGGTGATGCCGATCTCCGGGTCGAGCCGGCGAAGCGCGTCTGCCAGCGCGAGCGCCGGCTCGATGTGGCCGGCCGTCCCGCCGCCGGCGAGGACCACCCTCATGTCACTCCCTGTCTTCGCGGATGCCTTCGCGGATGCTCCCGCGGCTGTTCTCGCGGTTCCCGCGTCCGTTCCCCCGTCGTTCCGTTGCGTTGTGCCGCCTGCCGCCGCGCCGGCGCCCGCGAGGCCGCGGGCCGCCTTATGGCGCGGCCGTTCAGGCCAAGCCAGCTTAGAGCCCGCGCGACCGGTCCCGGGCCACGGGCGGCCAGCGCCTCGGCCGCTCCCGGCTCCTGTTTGGCGAACGACAGCAGCATGCCGAGCGCGGCGAGCGTCGGCAGCAGCGCCGATCCGCCGTACGACACCAGGGGCAGCGGGATTCCCGTGACCGGGAAGACCCCGATGACCGCGCCGATGTTGACGACGGCCTGCCCGGCGATCCAGGCGGTGGCGGCGGCGGCCGCCAGCCGGATGAAGGGGTCCTTCGTCCGGATGGCGATGCGCAGTCCGGCGTAGCCGAGCAGGCCGAACAGCGCGACCACCACGAGCGTCCCCATCAGGCCGAGCTCCTCGCCGATGATGGAGAAGATGAAGTCGCTCTCGGCGTGCGGCAGCCAGTTCCACTTCTGCCGGCTGGCGCCCAGCCCGATGCCGAACCAGCCGCCCGAGCCGATCGCCATCAGCCCCTGGACGGACTGGAACCCCTCGTTTTGCGCGGTGTCCCACGGGTGCAGGAAGCCGGTCAGGCGGTCGAGCCGGTACGGCTCGGCGATGATCATAGTGGCCGTCGCCAGTACGAGCAGCGCGAGGATCCCGCCGAACAACCGCACCGGCGCGCCGACCACCCACAGCAACGCCAGGAAGATGATCATGAGCACGAGCGTCGTGCCGAGGTCGCGCCCGAGCATGACGAGGACGGCGAGCAGGGCCACCCCCGGCATCAGCGGGATCAGCAGCTGCCGCCACTCGATGCGCCCGTTGCGCGCCCGCGTCGCGAGCAGGTCGGCGCCCCACAGCACCAGGGCCAGCTTGGCCGGTTCCGATGGCTGCACCGAGAACGGGCCGATCAAGATCCACCGCTGGGCGCCCAGCAGCTCCTGGCCGATGAAGATGACCATCAGCAGGCCGATGATCGACAGGCCCATCAGCGGATAGCCGGCCAGGCGGAAGAACCGCTGCGGCAGCCGGGAGCAGACCCACATCAGGGGAAGCCCGATCGCCACGGACGTGACCTGCTTGAGGAACCAGTAGAACGGGTCGCCGGTCCGCTGCAGCGCCTCGATGCTCGACGCCGACAGCACCATCATCAGCCCGAGCGCCAGCAGCAGCGCGCTGCAGCCGAGCACCAGGTGATAGGAGGTCAGCGGCCGGGCGAGCAGCTCGCGCAGCGTGGCGAGCTGGGCGGCGGCCCAGCCGATGGGCTCGGGCCCCCGAGGCTCCGCCCGATCGGGCCCCCGGCGATCGGTCTTCCCCGCGGGGCCGGTCGCGGGGCCCGTCACCGGGCCGCCAGCCGCTGCACGGCTCGGGCGAAGGCCTCCCCACGCGCTCCGTAACTCGCGAACATGTCCAGCGACGCCCCGGCGGGGGCGAGCAGCACGGTGTCACCCGGGGCGGCGAGCCGGGCGGCTTCGGCGACGACACGGTCCATGACCCCAGTGTCTTGCCCCGGCACGTCCACGACGGGGACATTCGCGGCGGGTCGCGCCAATGCGCGGCGGAACACGTCCCGGTCGGCCCCCAGCAGCACCACCCCGCGCAGCCGGGGCGCGGCCTGCCGGACGAGGTCGTCGACGTCGGCGCCCTTGAGCTGGCCGCCCGCGATCCACACCACCGACTCGCAGGCGGCCAGCGACGCGGCGGCCGCGTGCGGGTTGGTGGCCTTGGAATCGTCCACGTAGTCGACGTCCCCCACCGTGGCCACGTGCGCGATCCGGTGCGGGTCGGGCGTGAACTCCCGCAGGCCGCGCCGTACGGCCTCGGGCGGCACGCCGTACGCGCGGGCCAGGGCGGCGGCGGCGAGCGCGTTGGCGACGTTGTGCGGCGCGAACGGCCGCACGTCGGCGAGGCCGGCCAGCTCCTCGGCCGAGGTCGCCGGGTCGGCCACGAAGGCCCGGTCGACCAGCAGGTCCTCCACCACCCCGAGCTCACCCGGCCGGGGCACGCCGAGCGTGAAGCCCACCCGCGAGGCGTACGGCTCGGCCAGGCGGGAGGAGTGCGGGTCGTCGGCGTTGTAGACCACCGTCCCGGCGCCCGCGAAGATGCGCGCCTTGGCCGCGGCGTACTCCTCCATCGAGCCATGCCAGTCGATGTGGTCGGGTGCCACGTTGAGCACGGCCGCCGCGAGCGGGGCCGGGGACGACGACCAGTGGAGCTGGAAGCTCGACAGCTCCACGGCCAGCACGTCGTACGGCCCGTCCACGGCCTCCACGATCGGGACGCCGACGTTGCCCACGGCCACGGCCTTGTGCCCGGCGGCGCACAGCATGGACGTGAGCATGCGGACGGCGGTGGTCTTGCCGTTGGTGCCGGTCAGCGCCAGCCAGGGGGCCGCGCCCTCGCCCCGCAGCCGCCAGGCCAGCTCGACCTCCCCGATGACCTCGACGCCCGCGTCCGCGGCGGCGGCGAGCAGCGGGTGGGCCGGACGCCAGCCCGGCGAGGTGACCAGCAGCGAGGTCCCCGCGGGCAGGGCGGGCTCGCCGAAGCGCACCTCCACGCCGAGCCCGGCGAGCTCGGCGGCCCTCGCGCGCTGCCGCTCGCCGTCCGCGGCCTCCAGCACGGTCACGCGCTCGCCCCGCGCCGCCAGGGCCCGCGCCGCGGCGGCGCCCGACACTCCCAGGCCGGCGACGACGACGCTCACTGCTTCGGCATCCATTCGAGGTAGAACAGCCCGAGCCCGGCGGCGACGCACAAGGCGGCGATCAGCCAGAAGCGCACCACGATCGTCGTCTCGGCCCAGCCGGACAGCTCGAAGTGGTGCTGGAGCGGCGCCATCCGGAACACGCGCCTGCGGGTCATCTTGAAGAAGCCGACCTGGATGATCACCGACATCGTGATGATCGCGAACAGGCCGCCCAGGATGACGAGCAGGAGCTGGGTGCGGGTGGTGAAGGCCAGCCCGGCGATCACCCCGCCGAGGGCCAGCGAGCCGGTGTCGCCCATGAAGATCTTGGCGGGCGGCGCGTTCCACCACAGGAAGCCGAGACAGGCGCCGAGCACCGCCGCCGCGACCACCGCCAGGTCGAGCGGATCTCGCACCCAGTAGCAGTTGGGGCCGAAGCCGACCGTGGTGCAGCTGTTGCGCAGCTGCCAGTTGCCGATCAGCACGTACGCCGCGAGGACCAGGCAGGTGGCGCCGGAGGCCAGGCCGTCGAGGCCGTCGGTCAGGTTCACCGCGTTCGAGAAGCCCACGATGAAGAACACGACCCAGATCATGAAGCCGATCAGCCCGATCGACGGCCCGATGTCCCGCAGGAACGATATGCGCGTCTCCGCGGGGGTCACGGCGTAGGCGTTGGGGAACCGCAGGACGAGCACCGCGAAGATCGCGCCGACGATGAGCTGCCCGAGGGCCTTGGCACCGCTGCGCAGGCCGAGGCTCCGCTGCTTGTAGATCTTGATGAAGTCGTCGAGGAAGCCGACCGCGCCGAGGCCCGTCATCAGGAACAGCACCAGCAGCCCCGAGGCCGTCGGGGGGTCGGTGACCGCGGAGAAGACGGTCGCCCCGTGGGCCGCGAAATAGCCGATCAGCGACGCGATGACGATCACCGTGCCGCCCATGGTGGGAGTGCCCTTCTTGTCGTAGTGACCCGACGGGCCCTCCTCCCGGATGTTCTGGCCGTAGCCCCGGCGGGCGAACAGCCGGATGGCCAGCGGCGTGCCGACCATGGACAGAATCAGCGAGATCGCCCCCGCGATGAGGATGTTCCTCATCGGGCGTCACCTCCGGAGATCGCCTCGGCGACCCGCTCGAGCCCGGCCGCACGCGGCCCCTTCACCAGCACCACGTCGCCCGGCGCGAGCCGGTCCGACAACTCCCGCGCCGCCGCCGCGGCGTCCGGCACGTGGATCGCGCCGGGTGCGCCGCGCAGCACCGGCTCGGCGTCCTCACCCACCACGACGACCGCCTCCAGGCCCGCGCCCGCGGCCAGCCGCCCGAGATCCTCGTTCAGCGCCGGGCCGTCCTCGCCCAGCTCGCGCAGCGCCGCGATCACGGCGAACCGCCGCCGCCCCTCCCCGATCACCGCCAGGCTGCCGAAGGCGGCCCGCATGGAGTCGGGGTTGGCGTTGTAGGCGTCGTTGATCACTGTCACGCCGTCGGGCCGCTCGGTGACCTCCATCCGCCAGCGGCTGCGCGGCTCGGCCGCCGACAGCTCCTCGGCGATGGCGTCCGCCGGCAGTCCCAGCTCGTGCGCGGCCGCCGCCGCGGCCAGGGCGTTGTCCACCATGTGCGCGCCGTACAGGCGCAGCCGGACCGGCGCCGTCCCGGACGGGGTGCGCAGCGTGAACGAGGCGCGCCCGTTCGCGTCGAGCGTCTCGTCCTCCGCCCGCACGTGCGCGTCCGGCGAGCGCCCGAAGTAGGTCACCCGCGCGCGGGTACGGCCGGCCATCGCGCGCACCAGCGGGTCGCCGGCGTTGAGCACCGCGACGCCGTCGCCGGGCAGCGCCTCGACGAGCTCGCCCTTGGCCCGCGCGATCGCCTCCTTGCCGCCGAACACCCCGAGGTGGGCGGTGCCGACGTTGAGCACGACGCCGATGCGCGGCGGGGCGATCCGCGCGAGGTAGGCGATGTGGCCGATGCCGCGCGCGCTCATCTCCAGGACCAGGAACCGGGTGTCCTCGCCGGCCCGCAGCACGGTCAGCGGGTGGCCGATCTCGTTGTTGTACGACCCGACCGGGGCCACGGTGGGCCCGAGCCGGGCGGCCAGGCCGGCCAGCAGGTCCTTGGTCGTGGTCTTGCCCGCCGACCCGGTCACGCCGACCACGGTCGCGCCGGGCAGCTCCGACAGCACGGCGGTGGCCAGCGAGGCCAGCGCCGCGAGCGGGTCGCTCACGATCACGGCCGGCGCGTCGACGGGCCTGGTGGCGAGGACCGCGACGGCGCCGGCGTCACGGGCCTGGCGGGCGAAGTCGTGCCCATCGGCCCGCTCACCCTTGATCGCCACGAACAGCGAGCCCGGGCCGGCCGCCCGTGAGTCGATCACGACGGGTCCCCGGACCACGGCCGCGGGGTCGGCGGCGCCGTTCAGCGCCCCGGACGTGATCTCGGCGACCCGGGCCAGCGGCAACGGGATCATGGTGTCTTTCCTGCTCTCTTTCGCGTCGCTAACTCGGCCGCCAGGGCACGGCCCCGTATCGGCTCACGCATGGTCGGCCCGCCGTGCCCGGCTGCGTTCCGCGAGGGCCGCGGCGGCCACCTCGCGGTCGTCGAAGGGAATGACCTCGCCCCCGACATACTGCCCCTGCTCGTGTCCCTTGCCGGCCACAACTACCACATCTCCGGGCAAGGCACCGCCGATCGCCAGGCGGATGGCGGCCGCCCGGTCCGGCTCGACGACCACGTGGCCCCTGTCTTGAACAGGTACCCGCAACGCGCCCTCCAGCATCGCGGCGAGGATCGCGAGCGGGTCCTCCGTACGGGGGTTGTCGCTGGTGAACACGGCCAGGTCGGCGAGGCGTACGGCGGCCTCGCCCATCATCGGGCGCTTGCCGCGGTCGCGGTCGCCGCCGCAGCCCAGCACGATCACCAGGCGGCCTCCCGGCCCGTCGTCCAGCACGGCGCGCAGCGAGCGCAGGACCGACTCCACCGCGCCCGGCTTGTGCGCGTAGTCCACGATCACCTGGATGTCGTCCGCGCCCGGCACCCGCTCCATCCGGCCCGGCACGCCGCCGAACTCGCCGACGCCGGTCACCGCGGCCTGCAGCGGAACCCCGGCCTCCACCAGCGCGACCAGCGCGCCGACCGTGTTGGCCACGTTGAACGGACCGGGCAGGGCCACCGACACCTCGGCCTCGACCCCGCCGGGGCCGACCAGGCGGAAAGCGCTGCCGGCGGAGCCGAGGCGCACGTCCTCGGCGCGCCAATCGGCCTCCGGGGCCCCCGCGGCGGAGAACGTCGTGATCGGGATCTTGGCCGCGGCGGCCAGCTCCCGCCCGTGGGCGTCGTCGATGTTCACCACCCCCGCCCGGCTGAACTCCGGGGTGAACAGCCGCGTCTTGGCCGCGAAGTAGTCGTCCAGGTCGCGGTGGAAGTCCAGGTGGTCCTGGGACAGGTTGGTGAAGATCGACACGTCGTAGCGCAGGCCGTCCACGCGGCCGAGCGCCAGGGCGTGGCTGGAGACCTCCATGGCCGCCGCGCTCACGTCCTGCTCGCGCATCAGCGCGAACAGCGCCTGCAGGTCGGTCGCCTCGGGGGTGGTGAGCTCGGGGGTGAACCGCATGTCGCCCGCGCGGATCTCCACCCCGCCGACGAGGCCGGTGCGGTGGCCGGCCGCCCGCAGGCCCGCCTCGAGCAGGAACGTGGTGGTGGACTTGCCGCTCGTACCGGTGACGCCGATGAGGGTGATGCCGGCCGCCGGCTTGCCGTACACCCAGGCGGCGACCTGTCCGAGCACCGCACGCGGGTCGGGCACGACGAGCACCGCGAGCCCCGTGGCGACGGCCCGGTCGCGGCCGCCGGGGTCGGTCAGGATCGCCGTCGCGCCCGCCGCCAGGGCGTCGCCCGCGAACTCCGCGCCGTGCCGGGCGTTGCCGGGCGCGGCCACGTAGAGGTCGCCGCGCCGTACGCGGCGAGAGTCGAGGGTGATGCCGGTCACCGTGCCGCGGACTACCCGCGCCCCCGCGGCCGGGATGGCCTCCGGGTCGCCGAGCAGGGACACGAGCGCGGACAGCGGACGGGGCGCGACGGTCTCGGGACGCATGGACGACGGGGAACGCACGGCGAGAGCGTACCCCTCTCCGTCACTTTCCCCGGCCACTCGGACCCCGGCCACTCGGACCCCGGTCACTCCGCCGTCACTCCGACGGGCGAAGGACCGTTTCGGGTGCCTTCGTGCCGGTCGGAGGGATCTTCCTGCTCTTCAACGCGAAAGTCATGACGTCCCTGAACACCGGGGCGGCGACGGAGCCGCCGTAGTGGTCTTTCTTCGGATCCTGGATGACCGCGAGGGCCAGCAGCCGGGGCTTGTCGGCGGGAGTGAAGCCGACGAACGTGGCGGTGTACCCGCAGTATCCCGCGCACTTCTCGTCGTACCGCATCGCGGTGCCGGTCTTGCCCGCGACCCGGTAGCCCTGGATTTCGGCCTCCTCTCCCGTGCCCTCGTTGCCCACCACGGCCTCCAGCATCTGCGAGATCTTACGGGCGGTCGCCTCGCTGATCACCCGCGTGGCCTTGGCCGGAGGGCTGGGGACGAAGGCGCCGTGCGCGTCGGTGACGCCCGCCACGACCGACGGGGTCAGCCGGACTCCGCCGTTGGCGATCGTCTGGTAGACGCTGGCCATCTGCAGCGCGGTGACCGAGATGCCCTGGCCGTAGGCGATCGTACAGCGCTGGCTGCCCGACCACGTCTGCCACTGCGGCAGCAGGCCGGCCTGCTCGCCGGGGATGCCCGACCCGGTGCGCGCGCCGAATCCGAAGGCCCGGAGCATGTCATACAGCCGCTGAGTGGTGATCTTTTCCGATACCATGATCGTGCCGACGTTGCTCGACTCGGCGAGGATCCCGGTGAACGTCAGCGGCTCGGGCTTGTGCGGATGGGCGTCCCTGAGCTGCCGGTCGGCGCACTGGATGTGGTCGGGCACGCGGAAGACGGTGTCGGGGGTGACCGCGCCCGCCTCCAGCGCCGCCGCGGCCGTGATCACCTTGTTGGTGCTGCCCGGCTCGAACACCTCCGACACCGCGCGGTTGGCGCGGTCCTCGGCCGGGGCCGACTGCCAGTCGTTCAGGTCGGCCTGGGGGCTGTTCGCCATGGCGAGGATCTGCCCGGTGCGCACGTCCATCACGATCACGCTGCCGCTGCGCGCGCCCGTCGCGCGGACCTGCCGGTCCAGCGTCTGCTCGGCGTACCACTGGATGTCCCTGTCGATGGTCAGGCGGATGTCCCGGCCGGGCACCGGCGCCTCGCGCTGGCTGCGCGTCATCGGGATGCGCTGCCGGTTCGCGCCGAGCTCGATGCTTTGCTTGCCGTCCTTGCCCGCCAGGATGTCGTCGTACGCGCTCTCCAGGCCCTCCAGGCCCCTGCCGTCGACGCCGACGAAGCCCAGCAGGCCGCCCGCGAGCGAGCCGCCGGGATAGAGACGGCGGTAGGTCTCCTTCATGCCGACGCCCTTGAGCCCGAAGCCCATGATGCGCTTGGCCCGGGCCGGCTCGACGTCGCGGGCCAGCGGGATGTACCGCTGCTCGGTCTTGGCCAGCGCGGCGGCGATCTCCTCCTTGGGCTTGTTGAGCTCCCGCGCCAGCGTGGTGGCGACCAGATCACGCTTGGCCGGGTCGACGTCCTTGGGGTCGACGTAGATCTCCCTGGCCTCGACCGTGACGGCGAGGTCGTGCCCTCCGGCGTCCTTGATCGAGCCGCGCCGGGCGGGCAGCGTCTCCGGCTGCACGCGCTGCTGGGCGGCCCTGGCCTGGAGCACCTTGGAGTCGAAGCCCTGCAACTGCACCAGCCGGCCGGCGAACAGCGACAGCACGATCGCCATCACCACCAGCGCCGTCCGCAGCCGGCGGGCGGGGTTGCCCAGCCGGAGCACGGCGGGCGGGCGCGGCGG
>JADGHC010000174.1 GCA_019689655.1 Microbispora sp. | reverse complement strand
GGTCCGTAGACTCGGCTGGGGTTCAAGGGAGGGCAAACCGTGCGCAAGGGTGAGTGGCCGCGATTCCAGGCCAGGCCATACGTCTGCGGGGCCGTGGGGCCCTTCGAGCAGGCCACGCTCAACCTGCTCGCGCAGGCGGGGCCGGACGTGCAGGCCGTACACACCGCCCCGGAGGCCGCGCTGCTCGCGTCGGCTCCCCTGACGCCGTACGCCACGGGCGCGCGGACGACCGCGTACGCGTGGGGCGGCCGGACGCCGGAGACCGGAGGCGAGCCCCGGGCCAACGCGTGGCTGCGCGTCGGGGAGACGTACGAGACCCCGGGCCTGGTGGACGAGCCGGACACGGTGATCCTGCACACGGGTGGTCTCGGCCTTGTCGACGTCTACTACCTCCAGGACGGCGACGCCGTCTACTTCTCCTCGCTCATCGAGCCGCTCCTCGCGCTGGCCCGGCGGCCGTACGAGGTGAACTGGGAGGCGTGGGCGGCGATCCTCACGCTCACCTACCCGTTGCTTGAGGACACGCCGTACCGCCAGATCCGCCGCCTGCCCGGCGCGACCGCGCTGACCTGGTCGCGGCGCGAGCGCCGGCTGCGCGTCGACCGGCGGGCCCCGCGCTGGGTGCGGGAGGAGCCGGTGGACCGGGGCGTGACCGGCGGCGACCTGGTCGCGCTGCTGCACGACGCGCTCAAGCCGTACGACCGGGTGCTGGTGCCGGTGAGCGGCGGGTACGACTCGCGGCTGCTGGCCAGCGTGGCGGTGGCCGGGAAGATGGACGTCGAGTCGTGGACCACCAGCCCCGACGACGGCCTGGACAACGACATCGACTTCGCCCGCTACATCACCCGCGAGCTGGGCATCCCGCACCGGATCATGCCGCAGGACCCGGCCGCGTACCCGCGGGAGGCGCTGTGGGCGGCCCGGCGCCTGGAGTTCCTCACCAGCCACCACGCGTGGTACTCCCCCTTCGCCCGGGAGGTCCACGGCGCGGGCCGGGCGCTGGTGGACGGCCTGGCGGGCGGCCCGCTGATGAAGAACTTCCTGATCACGGCCGACGCCGTCGGCGCGGGGACCGGGGCGTCCCGCCGGGAGGCGCTGCTGAAGGCGCTGGCGACCGGCGAGGCCCACATCCCCGTGCTCGGGGAGGCCGCCGCCGCGTGGATGGACGACCGGGTCCGCGCCGCGTTCACCCGGGCGACCTCCATGCTGCACGGGCACCGGGCGGAGCTGCCGTTGAGCGTGCTCCACACCCGTACCGTGCGGGGCATCGCCCGCTCGCCGGTCAACCTCGTCGGCCCCGAGGCGACCCCGGTCTTCCCGTTCCTGCATCCGGAGTTCTTCGACGCGGCGCTGTCGGTGCCGGTCGCCCGCAAGGAGGGCGGGAAGTTCTACCGGGAGGTCCTGCGGGCCGCCAACCCCCGGGTGGCCGCGCTGCCCTCCACCAACACCCCGCTGCTGCCGAACCGCCGGGTGCCGCTGCGGTCGAACGGACCGGTCGCCCGCGAGTGGAACCACCGGATGCTGGTCAAGGCGGCGCAGATCCCCGGGCTGATGTCGCCCCAGATGCTGGACGTGATCGCCGGCGGCCCGGACGCGCTGACCGCCTTCGGCTCGTGGAACTCGCGGTTCTGGCTGCGCGCCCTGGTGGCGTTCGGGGCGTGGCTGACCGACTACGAGGACGTGCTCGGCGACCTCACCCCGCCTTGGACTTCGCGCTCCGCCGAGTGATTCGCACCACTCGCCTCACTCCGGGCGGCGCCCTGCGCCGAGTGATTCACACCACTTGCCGACGCCCGGCTAATCGGCACGCTCCGCCGGGTGATTCGCACTACTATCCCTGCGACACGGTCGAGCGCCCGGTGGCATGGTCAGGCGGATGATCCATGCCGCCGCCCTCGACCCGCGGACAACCCGCGCCGCACACCCCGTGGATAACCCACGCCCCATCCTCTCGGCGCACGAACAACCCGCGCCGCACACCCCGGCCCGCGGATAGCCCACGCCGCACACCCCGGCGCGTGGATGACCCATGCCACACGCCCGCACTGGTCGGCGGCCGTCCGGTTGGCAGTCCCTCACAACCCGGCTGCGCGCTTGTGCGGTAGCCGTACGTGATCACCCGGAAACAGGTAAAAACCACATGTCAGCCTAGTGTCAGCCTTTTCGGTCAGACCACATCTAGTGGTAGTTTTGGTCAACTGAAGCCAAACATCACGGCGTGAGCGTCAAAGCTCGGGTGTGACCTAGCAAACGCGCCCCCTCTTTCCCCAAGCGAGAACCAGATGAACGCTGCTGCGCCCTGCCCTGACCCGGTTCCCGGGTCGTCCGGCGCCCCAACCGGCGATCTCTCGGAGATCACCGACTTCACCTCCCGGGACCCCCGCTGGTACAAGCGCGCGGTCTTCTACGAGGTGCTGGTCCGCGGCTTCAAGGACTCCAACGGCGACGGCACCGGCGATCTGCGCGGGCTGATCGAGAAGCTCGACTACCTCAAGTGGCTGGGTGTCGACTGTCTCTGGTTGCTGCCGATTTACGAGTCCCCGCTCAAGGACGGCGGCTACGACATCTCCGACTACCTGAAGATCCTTCCGGAGTTCGGCGACCTCGGTGACTTCGTAAAGCTGATCGAGGCCGCACACTCGCGCGGCCTGCGGGTCATCACCGACCTTGTGATGAACCACACAAGCGATCAGCACCCGTGGTTCCAGGCCTCCCGCACCGACCCGGACGGTCCGTACGGAGACTTCTACGTCTGGTCCGACGACCCGAACAAATACTCCGGAGTCCCCATCGTCTTCGTGGGGGCCGAGGAATCGAACTGGACCTACGACCCGGTGCGCAAGCAGTACTACTGGCACCGGTTCTTCCACCACCAGCCCGACCTGAACTACGACAACCCGGCCGTCCAGGAAGCGATGATGGAGGTCATCCGCTTCTGGCTCGACCTCGGCGTGGATGGTTTCCGGCTGGACGCCGTGCCCTACCTGTTCGAGCGCGACGGCACCACCTGCGCCGGGCTGCCGGAGACACACGCGTACCTCAAGAAGATCCGGGCCGAGGTGGACCGCCTCTACCCCGACCGCGTGCTGCTCGCCGAGGCCAACGGCTGGCCCGAGGACGTGGTCGAGTACTTCGGCGACCCGACCACGGGCGGCGACGAGTGCCACATGGCCTTCCATTTCCCGTTGATGCCGCGCATCTTCATGGCCGTGCGCCGGCAGAGCCGGGAGCCGATCTCCGAGATCATGTCGCGTACCCCCAAGCTGCCGGAAAACAGCCAGTGGGGCATCTTCCTCCGCAACCACGACGAGCTGACGCTCGAGACGGTGACGGAGGAGGAGCGCGACTACATGCACGCCGAGTACGCCAAGGACCCGCGCATGCGCGCCTACCTCGGCATCCGGCGGCGCCTGGCCCCCCTGCTCGAAAACGACAGGGACCAGATCGAGCTGTTCACCGCCCTGCTGTTCAGCATGCCGGGCTCGCCGGTCATGTACTACGGCGACGAGATCGGCATGGGCGACAACATCTGGCTGGACGACCGGGACTCGGTCCGTACGCCGATGCAGTGGACCCCGGACCGCAACGCGGGGTTCTCCGACGCCGACCCCGGCCGGCTGTACCTGCCGGTGGTCATGGACCCGGTGTACGGCTACCAGGCGGTCAACGTCGAAGCCCAGATGAAGAGCGAGTCGTCGCTGCTGCACTTCACCCGGCGGATGCTGCAGATCAGGCGGCAGCATCCGGTCTTCGGCACCGGCAGCTACACCGAGCTGTGGTCGCCGAATCCGAGCGTGCTGAGCTTCCTGCGGGAGGACGGCGACGACGTGGTCTTGTGCGTCAACAACCTGTCGCGCTTCGCCCAGCCGGTCGAGCTCGACCTGCGGCGCTTCACCGGGATCACCCCGATCGAGTGCCGCGGCGGCGTGCCGTTCCCCCGGATCGGCGAGCTTCCCTACCTGCTCACGCTGCCCGGGTACGGCTTCTACTGGCTGTCGCTGCGGCCGTCGTCCTGATCCGGCCGTTGACCCGCCCGCCCCGGTGCCCGCACGGGCCCGGGGCGGGTGTCCGCATGCTTGACGCCGTTTTGGCCCACCCCTTTCGCACTACGCGCCTACCGTGGACGGGCGGACTGCTCGCACCGGCGAGAGGGGGTACCAAATGTTCCGGCACTCCTACCCGTCCCTGGCCGCCGCGCTGGTCGCGGGCGCGGCCGTCTCCGGGATCGCCTCGGCACCGGCTCCCACGGCGCCACGCGACGCCGACGCCACCGCCGTCCTCATGGACGCGCAGGGCCGCAGCGTCGGGACGGTCAGCGTGGAAAACGACGAGCACGGTGCGACCGAGGTGACCATCAAGAGCACCGCCCTGCCGCCCGGATTCCACGGCGTGCACATCCACGACAAAGGCGTGTGCGACCCGAAGTCGATCGACCCGGCGACCGGCAGCCCCTTCTTCAGCGCGGGCCCGCATCTGGGCTCGGGGCCGCACCCCGGGCACACCGGGGACCTGCCCGATCTCCTGGTCCGCGGCGACGGCGTGGGCCGCGTCTCGTTCGTGACCGACCGGTTCCGGGTGGAAGACCTCCTGAGCGGCGACGGCAGCTCGGTCGTCGTCCACGCCAAGCCGGACAACCAGGCCAACATCCCCGACCGTTATCGCCGTTCCGGGACGGCCGGGCCCGACGCCGAGACGCTGAAGGCCGGCGACTCCGGCGGCCGGATCGCCTGTGGTGTCTTCCGGCGAGACTGACGAATCCCGCACGGGCGGTTGCGCACAGCCGGGTGACCGAAATAACGGATTTACCGAGACCGGAAACCGGCACCGCGCGTTTCGGCGGGCTCCCGTACCGTCCCTCAGCGGGCGGTGACCGGCACCTGCGCCCGCGCCGCCCGGCGGGCGGGGATCAGCGCCACCAGCAGCGCGGCGCCGACCGCGATCAGGAGGGTCGCCGCGAGCATGCCGGGAGCCGGGGCACGGCCGATGCCCGCGCCGACGCCGCTGCCGCGGCCTTCGAGGTCGATCAGCCACCCCGACGCGGCCGCCCCGGCGGCGGCCCCCAGCAGGACCCCGACCGCCGCCGGCAGGCCGGTCGCGGTGGCCAGCGTGGCCATCACCTGGCGGGGAGTCAGGCCCATCGCCTTCAGCACGGCCAGGTCCAGGGCGTGGTCGCGCAGGCCGAGCGCGCTGGCCGTCAGCAGGCTGGCCAGCCCGATCAGGGCCAGCACGACGACCAGCGCGACGATGATCACACGGATGACCGCCAGCCGGTCGGCCGGGTTCACGGCCTGGGTCACCTCCAGCCCCTGCCGCTGCAGGCGGGCGCGCACCTGGGCCGCGTCGGCACCGGGCCGCAGCACCAGGGCGTAGAACTGGGGCGGCTCCGCGTCCTTGGCCGCCAGGCTGTCCACCCCCAGCGACAGCACCTCGCCGTCCTGCTCCGGCTCGACCACGCGGCCCACGATCCGCACGATCAGCGGCGTGCCGCCGATCGTCACGCGGACCCGGTCGCCGATCTGTACGCCGAGGAGGTCGAGCAGCCCCTGCCCGGCCACCGCCTCACCCCGGTCGGCGAACATCCGGCCCTCCACGACCGGGAAGGGGTACGGATCGGAGGACTGGCCGAGCGCCCTGGTCCGCACGGTCCGCGTCTGCCAGGGGACGAGCGCGTCGAGTTCGGCGCCCGGGTAGACCGCGACCACGTCCGGGTCGGCCATCGCGCGCTGGCGCGCCTCCTCGATGGTCAGCTCGCCCGGCCGGATGGTCAGGGCCGCCGCCTGGCCCACGCTCTCGGGGTGCTGTTTGAAGTCGTCCAGGGTCGCCCAGCAGCCGAGCCCGATAGTGATCATCATCATCGGGATGGCGACGCCGCACACCGTGAGCACGGCGGGCGTCCTGCGGGTGAAGGAGTCCCTGGCGCCGAGGACGAGCGCGGGCGGCAGCCGTACGAGCAGGGCGATCCTGGCCAGCCGCGACAGGTGCCCGCGCGGCGGCACCGCGGGGGCCGCCGGGATCGGCGGGGTGCGGCCGCCGCGCCAGGCCGGGATCAGCACCGCGACCAGCACCGTCAGCGATGCCCCCGCGAGGATCGCGGCGAGGGGACCGGCCGACAGCGGCACGACGACCGCCTCCCCCATCGCGTACGCCGTGATCAGCCGGGCGACGACCGCGCCGACGGCGATGCCGAGCAGCCCGAGCGTGCCGTGCTCCGCGACGAGCATCCGGACCACCTGTCCCCGGGTGAACCCGAGCGACTTGAGCGTGGCGATGTCGCGCAACTGCATCAGCACCCGGCCGCCGGCGGCGTTGGTCAGCGCCAGCGCGGCGGCGACCAGGCCCGCGCCGCCGAACAGCGCGAGCAGCAGGCCGAGCAGCCGGTTGTCCAGCTCCATCGAGGCCCGCACCTCGCGCCAGGTCGTCACGCGCTGCACCTGGTTGCGCAGCGTGAAGACGGCCCGCTGGACGACGAGGTCGGTGTCGGCGGGATCGGCCAGCCGCAGCCCGGTCACCATCTCGGTGCGGCCGGGCGCGGGCTCGACCAGGGTCAGCGTCTGCGCGAGCGTCCAGGCCAGACCGGGGGTCCACTCCGGGTAGAACCCCTGGTCGCCGCTTTCCGCCAGACCGGCGACGGTCAGCCGATGGGTGGCGCCGTTCAGTCCGGTGACGGTGAACGGGCTGCCCGGATGCAGGCCGAGGGCGCGGGCGAACGACCGCTCGACGACCACGCCGTTCGGGGCGTGCACGTCGAGCCAGCGGCCCTCGCGCAGGAGCGGGCGGGCCACGGCGGGAAGGGCCGCGGGCGACTCCTGCAGCGTTATCGGCACCCGCCGGTTGCCGGTGACCAGCGTCGCCGGCGCGCTGCGGTACGGCCCGGCGATGTCCGTCACGCCGCGCAGGCGGCGCAGCGCGGACACGTCGGGGACGTCCTTGCTGTGAATCCAGATGTGCGCGCTGTTGCTGCGCTCGAACAGGCCGCGCCAGGGGTTGGTGCCGTCCTCGAGCAGCGTGGCCCCGATGATCAAAGCGGCGACGATCCCCGCCACCGTGAGGATCGTCAGCGCCGCCTGGCCGCGGCGCGCCCGCAGGTCCGCGCGGATCCACCGCAGCTCCGCGGTCCTCGTCGTGATCACGAGGCCACCTCGGACCCCGGGCGCTCCGTTCTCACCCGTGCAGCTCCACCACGTCTCCGGCCGAGCCGCCCCCGCGCCGGCGCACCCGCGGGATCGCGCCGTCGTCGGCGATCTGGCCGTCGAGCAGGCTGACGACGCGATCGGCCATGCTCGCCACCCGGGCGTCGTGGGTGACCATCACGATCGTCTGGCCCTGCCGGTGCACCTGGCCGAGCAGGCGCAGCACGTCACGGGTGTTGCGGCTGTCGAGGTTGCCGGTCGGCTCGTCGGCCAGCAGCAGCCTGGGGTGGTTGGCGAGCGCGCGGGCCAGCGCGACCCGCTGCTGCTCTCCCCCGCTGAGCTGCGCGGGGGACGCCTCGGCGCGGTCGGCCAGGCCGAGCTCGCCGAGGAGATACTCGCGCCGCTCCCTGGCCTGCCGGGGCGAGGCTCCGCCCAGCAGCGCGGGAAGCTCGACGTTGTCGGCCACCGTCATGTTGGCGACCAGGTTGAAGAACTGGAAGACGAAGCCGATCTTCTCCCGGCGGAGCACCGCCCAGGCGCTCTCCGAGAGCGTGTCCGCCCGCGTCCCGTCCAGCCAGATCTCGCCGCTGGTCCGGCTGTCGAGGCCGCCGAGCATGTGGATCAAGGTGGACTTCCCGGACCCCGACGGGCCCATGATCGCGACGAACTCGCCCGCCTCGACGGTCAGGTCGACCCCGCGTACGGCGGGCACGGGCACCCCGCCGGTCTGGTAAATCTTCACCAGGTTGACGGCCCGGACGACGGGCGCCTCCCCACTCATGGCAGCTCCTCCTGGCAGCGTTCGAGCCAGTCGAGGTCGGCCTGCAGGTGGAGCATGGCCCCCTCGATGAGCAACAGCGCGACGCGGTTGGCCGGGTCGGTGCGCTCGGCCAGCTCGCGGAGGTCTCTCATGAGCGCAAGGTAGTGCCGTCGCTGCCGGTTCACCAAGGCCATGCGGTCCGACAGCCCCGTCATCGGGGCCAGCACGAGCTTCATGAAGAACTCATCGCGCACCCGGGGGCCCTCGGTGGGCTCCTCGACCCAGGTCTGCAGCGCCTCCAGGCCCGCGGCCGTGATGTAGTAGACCTTCTTGTTCGGCCGGTTGGCCTGCTCCACGTCGACCGACCTGACGTAGCCGTCCTTCTCCAACCGGCCCAGGGTCACGTAGATCTGGCCGATGTTGGGTGACGGGTAGGCGCTGCCGAAGATCGTTTCGAGCGCCTGTTTCAGCTCGTATCCGTGGGCAGGTTCCTTCGCAAGGAGCGCCAGCAGCGGCTGCCGCACGCACCCACCCCCAAGCCGTATCGAGCAGTTATCGGAGCGTTACGAGCCGATCCGTTGACGCTCACATTATCGCTATGCATAACATGCATGCACTTACCTAACACGTATGTAACCGGCTTTTCACCGGGAGGCCACATGGTTCGCCGAGCCCTCGCCGCTCTGGCCACCTTCCTGGTGGCCGGATGCGCGGGGGTCTCCGGCGCCAGCCCCCGGCCCGCGGCGGGCAACGACGGCACCGGGCCGATCACCTTGGCGATCGGCCGGGACACCACCGCGTACCTCCGCCCGCTGCTGGACCGGTGGAACCAGGCACATCCGGATGAGCCGGTGTCGCTGCTCGAACTGCCCGAAGCGGCCGACGAGCAGCGTGCCCAGATGGTGGCCAACCTGCAGGCGCACAACGACGTCTACGACGTGCTCGCGCTCGACGTGATGTGGACGGCGGAGTTCGCCGACGCGGGCTGGATCGTGCCGCTCGACCGCAGCCTGTTCCCCTTGGACAAGCTGCTCAAGGGCGTCGCGGACACCGCCATCTACCGCGGCAAGCTGTGGGCCGCGCCGTACACCAGTAACGCCGGCCTGCTCTACTACCGGTCCGACATCCTGAAGAAGGAGCACCTCAAGCCGCCCAGGACCTGGGCGGAGCTGCGCGACCAGGCGTCCCGCCTGAGCGCGAAGTATCACATCGGGGGATATGCCGGTCAGTTCCTGCCGTACGAGGGACTGACCGTCAACTTCGCCGAAGCCGTCCAGTCGGCGGGCGGGTCGATCCTCAGCCCGGACGCCCGCAACGTCACGATGGACTTCGGCAGCGCGCGGGCCGCGCTCAACTTCCTCGTCGGCGGTGTCAAGGAGGGGTGGATCCCCCGTGAGGCGCTGACGTACAAGGAGGAGGAGTCCCGGCTCGCATTCCAGGACGGGCGGCTGCTGTTCGCCCGGAACTGGCCGCACGCGTACGGACCGGCCGCCCACTCCAAGCTCGCCGGGAAGTTCTCGGTGACCCGGCTGCCCGGCCTGACCGGGCCCGGGTCGAGCTCGCTGGGCGGCTACAACCTCGCCATCAGCGCCTTCTCCAAGCGGCAGAAGTCGGCGCTCGACTTCATCCGCTACTTCACCGGCCTGGACAACGAACGGCTCGTGCTCACCGAGGGATCGTTCCCCCCGGTGTGGGCCGAGCTGTACGACGACCCCGAGCTCATCAAGCGCTTCCCGTACCTGCCGGTGCTCAAGGAGGCGATCTTGACGGCTCGGCCCAGGCCGGTCACCGCCAACTACAACCAGGTGAGCCTGCTGATCTCCAGTGAGGTCTCCAGCGCGCTCACCCTTGCCAAACCCGTAGATGAGACCGTCGCCGACCTGAAACGGGAACTCGGCGAGGTCATCCAGCCCGGAGGATAGATATGCGCAAACTCCCCCCGATCATGGTCGCGTGCCTCGCTCTCGCCGCCGCCGCGGCGTGCGGCAATGACTCCGGCTCCAGCTCCACGCCCGCGGCCCAGGACAGCGCTTCGGCCGGCGGCGGCGCCAAGCCGCTGGCGGGGCAGACGATCGAGGTCGCCGCGAAGTGGACCGGCGACGAGCAGGCCAACTTCGAGAAGGTGCTCAAGGCGTTCGAGGAGAAGACCGGCGCCAAGGTCACCTACGCCTCCACCGGTGAGGACACCGGCGCCTACCTCGGCCCCCGCATCGAGGGCGGCAACCCTCCGGACGTCGCGATCCTGCCGCAGCCGGGCCTGGTGCAGCAGTACGCCGACCAGAACGCGCTCAAGCCGCTGGCCCCCGAGGTGCTGGCGCAGATCGACCAGAACTACACGCCGTACTGGAAGGAGCTCGGCTCGGCCAACGGCCAGGTGTACGGCGTGCTCGTCAAGGCGGCGCACAAGTCCCTGGTCTGGTACCGCCAGTCGGCCTTCGACGACGCCGGGGCGCAGCCCGCGACCACCTGGGACGACCTGATGAAGAGCGCCCAGACGCTGTCCGACTCGGGCACGCCGCCGTTCGCGCTGTGCGCCGCCTCCGGCTGGACGCTCACCGACCTGTTCGAGAACATCTACCTCTCCACCGCCGGCCCGGAGAACTACGACAAGCTCACCAAGCACGAGATCCCGTGGACCGACGACACGGTGAAGACGGCCCTGGAGAAGATGGCGCAGATCTTCGGCAAGAAGGAGTTCATGCTCGGCGGCTCGTCCGGCGCGCTGCAGACCGACTTCCCGACCTGCGTCACCCAGGTCTACGCGGAGAAGAAGGCCGGGATGGTCATCGAGGCCGACTTCGTCGCCGCCTCCCTGGGCCAGTCGGGCGCCAAGGTCGGCGAAGAGGCGAAGATCATGCCGTTCCCGAAGGTGGGTGACACGGCTCCGGTCATCCTCGGCGGCGACGTCGCGGTGGTGATGAAGGACACCAAGGGCGCGCAGGCCCTGGTGGAGTACCTGGCGTCCAAGGAGGGCGGCGAGGTCTGGGCCAAGCAGCCGGGCTACCTGTCCCCCAACCGCAACGTCTCGCCCGACAACTACCCGGACGAGCTGACCAAGCAGCTCGCCCAGACGATCATCACCGCCGGTGACTCGGTGCGGTACGACATGTCCGACCTCGCGCCCAGCGCGTTCGGCGGCACCGACGGCAAGGGCGAGTGGAAGGACCTGCAGGACTTCCTCCGCAACCCCTCCGACGTGAAGGGCGCGCAGGAGAAGCTCGAGGCGGACGCCGCCAAGGCCTTCAAGAAGTAAAGGAAGGACGGCCGTGACCGAACGGTTGGACGGCCCGCAGGCCGCCGGCGGCCAGTCGCTT
>JADGHC010000173.1 GCA_019689655.1 Microbispora sp. | reverse complement strand
CAACATCGTCCGGTTCCAGCGGAGGTTCGAGCTGGAGCCGTACGAGGAGCCGGAAGGGATCGATGCCGACGTCGAGGTGCTGCGGTTCGTGTTCCGCACCCTGACGACGCCGCTCGACCAGCTACCGCGCCGCACCGTGCTTCAGCGCGCGATCATCGATCACCTGAAAGCGGGCCGCCACTGGCGGTGGCGTCGCGGCCACTTCCCGATCTGATCCCCCGCTTCCGGGTCCCCGCCGCCCAGCGGCATGCCGTACGGCCACCGTCGGCCCTTCAGGCACGGCACGTTCTGGCACAGCACGTTCGGGCGCGTCGCCGCGCGGGCACCTTCCGGCGGCCGCCCATAGGTGCCCGCGCGGCGTGCGGCCAATGGCTATGGTTTTTCGATGATCACTTTGACTGATGTCCTCGCTCGTGCGGCCGACGGGCACCCGCCCGAGCCGGGCGCCGGTCCGACCATCCTTCCGCCGCCCTCCGCACGTGATGCGGGAGTCATCGCGTTCACCGCGCACAACGTGATCTTCGTCGATGCCGACGAGGACTGGATCAGGTCCCGGTTGCCCGGCGACGATCTGTCCGCGCCGCTCAATCCGCCGTTCCTCAAAGACCTGGAGGAACTGACGGGACGCCCGGTGAACAACATCGACATGCTCACCCTGGCCGCTCCCGCCGGGGGTCCCCCGCCCATCGAGCTGACCGAAGTCGCGGACACGGCAGCTCATCCGCGCGTCGCGGAGGCCCATCGCTATCGGGACGACGTACGCGTCTGGACCTGCCCGGGAGGGCTCGTGCTCATCGGGCGGGGAGTGGGCGGACGGTGGGAGGTCGCGATCGAGGTCGAGCCGACGGCTCGTGGGCGCGGTCTCGGCCGCACCCTCGCCCGGGCGGCCCGGCATCTCACCCCACACCCGTTATGGGCGCAGATCGCGCCGGGCAACGCCGCGAGCGTACGGGCGTTCCTCGCCGCGGGCTATGTGCCGATCGGCGCCGAGGCACTCCTCGTCCCGCCGCCCAAGTGACGAGATGAGAGATGGATGTTGTTCAGCCGTCCGTCCTCGCAGGAGAACATCAGCATCCCTGACGTGGGGACCCGCCACCACGTCTCGTCCGGTACGAACGGCGTGCACTCCACCGCGGCCTCGCCCCGCGACGCCAGGCCGCGGAGCAGGGTGTCCTTCGTGGGAGTCTCGATCGGCCCGAGCTGAATCGGAGCGGGCGGCGCGATGCGGGAACCGGCCGGCTCGACCGCGATGTAATCGACCACGCCGTGGCCCGAAAGCCCGATCTGGAGGTCGTCGTGGCACCACATGACGGGCTCTCCCGCCGGTTGTCCCGTGGTGCCCTCGGGCGGGCCGAGCCTGGCGAGGAGCTCCAATCGGCGCATACCCAGCCGTACGGGGCTCAGGACTCTCCGTACGGCGAAGTCGATGATCGGATCGCGCATTGCCCGGGGAATCGTACGGGCGATCAGGGGAGTGCGTCGATCACCCGGCGGCGTACCCGCGGTTCGTGGGCGGGGTCCGTGTGGAGGGCCAGGGTGACCCCGGACTCGGCGGCGTCGCCCACGACGGCGAGCAGGGTGGCGAGCTGCCCGGGGGGTTCGGCGTCGAGCAGCTCCTCGGCGTGCGCCACGACCAGACGGATCGGCCCGACGTCGCGCAGGGAGTCGGTGAGGGCGTCCCAGTTGCGGCCGAAGTACGCGGGAAGGCGCAGGACCCGCGCCACCTCCTCGAAGAAGGCGGCGCGGGTCCGGCAGGCCCGCCCGTCGACGGCCGCCGGGGCCGGGTCGGTGGTCACCGTGAGCCACGGAGGCAGCGGACGCGTGGTGGAGGCCATGAGTGGTCCTAGAGCCGGTAGAAGTCGGTGTAGTGGTTCGGCGAGAACCAGGTCACGCCGGTGCTGCGGTTGACGACGATCCGGTACGCGTCCCGGGCGGCGCCGCGCGCCCGGGAGTACACGTCGTACTCGTAGTAGGTGGCACCGCTGGGGAGCTGGCCCTCCCGGTTGTAGAAGCGCCCGCCGGTGTAGTTGTACTTGCCGTCCGGCCAGGAGTACCAGCCGCTGCTGGTGGGATATCCCTTCCCGGCCCAGATCGCGTTCGCCGCACGGGCGTCGGCGCAGCGGGAGATGGTGCAGGAGTTGTAGACCGACGCGTGGGCGGGCGCGGTGCCGGTCACACCGGTGAGGGACGCGATGGCGGCGATCAGGACGGTGAGCCGTCTCGGCCAGGACGGCCGGAGACGTCGCGGACTCCGCACGAGACCTCCTTGCGGGAGCGAGGGGACAGACATTCGCCAGCATCACCCCCGCAATCGGGACGAACCAAGATAAAGATCGCCGAAGGTACGGTGAACTTCGGGCGTCATTTCCCGTATGCCCAGGTATGAGCCTTGGTCCCTTATGGCCGCTCCAGGATTGCCGCATGAGCGCCCCCGTGCGGCGGGGGTACGAGGAGCCGCGGCTGTGTGGGTATGGGGCGGTTGAAGCGTCATGCCCGGATGGCCGAAGCCGGATCCCCGGCCGTCCGGGAAGGATCGGGGGATCTGATGCTGAGATGGTTCATCGTCCTGGCGGCGGCCATGATCACGGCGCTGTCGGGGGTCACCACGGGTAATGCGGCCCCGCCGGGGGTCAGTGAGCAGGACAAGGCGTTCCTGGTCGGTGCGCATCAGGACAACCTCACGGAGATCCAGGGCGGGCGGATCGCCGAGCGGCAGGCCGGCAAGCAGTCGATCAAGGACGCCGGCAGGAAGCTGGCGGAGAACCACACGGCCCTGGACGACCAGCTCAAGCCGGTCGCCGAGAGGCTGGGGGTGGGCCTGCCGAGCCGGCCGAGCGAGGAGCAGCAGGCCGAGCTGCGGCAGTTGGCCGCCAAGAGCGGCGCCGCGTTCGACCAGGCGTGGATCGACGCGCAGGTCAAGGGTCACCGCAAGGCCCTCGTGTCCCTGGACAAGGAGCTATCGAGCGGTTCCTCCCAGGAAGTGAAGGACCTGGCCCAGGACGCCAGGCCGGTGGTCCAGGAGCATCTCAACCTGATCGAGAGCATTCGCGGCGGTGAGTGACGCGGTCGGCGCGGTCCTCTCGCGGGCTACCCGAACAGCGCGACCAGCAGCAGGATGATGAGCGCCCAACAGACGAGGCCCGCGACCGTCATCGCGATGAGCCCGCGGAGCCGGTACCGCTTGCCGGGTGGGCCGGGCTGCTCGTCCACGTCTCCTCCAGATCGGGGTGTGTCCGGCATGCACCCATATCCTGCCGATACCCCCCGCGGGTCACGAGGTGTCCGTCACCGGAAGAGAGATGTCTGTCTCTCTGGGTGACGGCCGTCGACCGCTCTCCGATGGCACCAGTGTGGGCGGCATCGGGCTCCGGGTCCTCCGATTCACGGTTCCTGTGAGTGTGCGGGCATAGGGTGCGACCATGCGGATCTTCACGAACCTCGCCGAACTCAAGGCGGCCAAAGGCGAGCACCTCGGCTACAGCGAATGGCGGGAGATCACCCAGGAGCGGGTGAATCTCTTCGCCGACGCGACCGGCGACCACCAGTGGATCCACGTGGACCCGGAGCGGGCCAAGGACGGCCCGTTCGGCACCACCATCGCGCACGGCTATCTCACGCTCTCGCTGCTGCCGTCGCTGGTCGGCGAGCTGTATCGCGTGGATGGCCTGCGCATGGCCATCAACTACGGGCTGAACAAGGTGCGCTTTCCTCGGCCCGTCCCCGTCGGATCCCGCGTACGGGCCGGGGCGGAGATCGTCGACGTCAAGGGCACCCCGTCGGGAACCCTGGTGAACCTTCGCGTCACGATCGAGGTCGAGGGCGTCGACAAGCCGGCCTGCGTCGCCGAAACGCTCACGCTCTTCGTCCCCCGGGAGTGACCCTCTGCCTCCCGGTCCGTACGCCGGCGGGTAGCCGGGCTTGACCGGGAGCGGGGAAGCTTATTGGCGCAAGCAGGGGTGAGGGGTCTGGTAGAGTTACACCCGTTGCAGGGCACCGAAGGTGAACCGGCAGCAAAGCGGCCATAGCTCAATGGATAGAGCATCTGACTACGGATCAGAAGGTTAGGGGTTCGAGTCCTCTTGGCCGCGCCCAGCTCAAAGGCCCATTCCGATCATTGGAGTGGGCCTTTTTGATCTCTATACAGCAGTCCCGTACAGCAACCGGCTCTACTGGGAACCACTGGCTGGCGTATGAGCCTTTCGGGCAACGGGTTAAGCGTCTCAGTGCTCCGGACCGCCTTTCACCGTCTTTTGTCACTCGGGTTAGTGCCCAGCGCGAGGACGGCGGCCAGCACGGATATGCCTGCGAGCAAGATGAACAGTTGGGAGTATCCCCCCAGGGGAGCGGCGAGAGCGGCCCCGGCAAACGGGGCTAGGGCTGTGGCGATGGTGGAAGGGGCGGTCAGCAGGCCCGACAGGCGGCCGTAGTGGGCGGCGCCCCAGCGGTCGGGGACGGCGGTGGCCTGGAGCAGGGTGAAGTTGCCGCGCACCATTCCGGCGGCGATGGCCAGCGCGGTCAGCAGCACGATGGGTCCGGGGACGACGGCCAAGGCGGCGGTGGTGGCGCCTCCGGCCGCGATCAGTGCTGCGGTGCGGACCGTCACGTTGGTGCGTCTGGCAAGGGCGGCATACAAGGTGCGGCCGAGGGTCTGGCCGGCGCCGCCCAGACCGAGCGCCCAGGCGGCGGCGGTGGTGGAGGCGCCGCGCTCGGTCAGGAGGGGCACCAGCGCGATCACGACGGCGTACATCGCGAACGCGGACAAGGACAACGCCGAGGCGAGCAGAAGGAATGTCCTGCTGCCCGCGACCCTCCCCGATGCGGCACCCGCCTGGTGTGCGGGTGGAAGCGGGGCGGGAGGCCAGAGCGCTTGCAGCGCGAGGGCGTGGGCCGGGATGGTGATCACGGCCAGAATGGCGGCGAGCACAACGTAAGTGGCCCGCCACGACAGGTGCTCGGCGAGGGCGGCGGTGAGAGGGGCGAAAACGGTGGACGCCAGCCCGCCGGCCAAGGTGATGATCGTGAGTGCTCGAACCCGGTCGTGCCCCCACCAGCGGGTCACAGCGGCGAAAGCAGGCTGGTAGAAGGTCGCCGCCATCGCGACACCGGCAAGGAGCCAGGCAGCGGTGAAGGCAGGGAGGTTGGGCGCGAAAGCGGCGCCCAGCACACTGACCACGCCCAGAACGGAACCTATGGTCATGACGGCGCGGGGACCGCGGGCGTCGAGGGTGCGGCCGATCGGGATGCCGGCGAGAGCGGAGACGAGCAGGGCGGCGGAGAAGGCCGCGGTGGTAGCGGTAACGGGCCATCCGGTATCTGCGGTGATGGCCGGATTGAGCACAGGGAAGGCGTAGTAGACGACTCCCCAGCTGGTGATCTGGGTGAGGCACAGGGCGGGCAGGACGGCACGCGGCCGCGACCGGTTCTGTGAGCCGGTCGCGGCAGCACGAGTGTGAAGATCGGCCACTGCGGTCAGCAGCCGCCGGTGGAGACGGGAGCGCCGATACCGATCTGCAGCGTGGCGGGCGCCCCACAGCAGCCACCGGACGCCTGCGCCGCGTCGGGCTGGTCGAACAGGCCGGAGCCGCCGCACACCCCGGTCTCGGGCAGGACCAGTTCGACGCGTTCGGCGGCCTCGCGGTCGCCGGCCAGGGCGGCGGCGATGGACCGGGTCTGCTCATAGCCGGTCATGGCCAGGAACGTCGGGGCGCGGCCGTAGGACTTCATGCCGACCAGGTAGATGCCCTGCTCGGGGTGGGACAGCTCGTTGACGCCGTGCGGGTAGACGGTGCCGCAGGAGTGCACGTTGGGGTCGATCAGCGGCGCCAGCGCGAGTGGGGCCTGCAGACGCTCGTCCAGGCCGAGGCGCACCTCGGACAGGAATGACAGGTCCGGGCGGAAGCCGGTCAGCACGATGATCTCGTCGAGCGGCTCGGTGCGGCGGCCGTCGTCGGCGATGAGCACCAGGCGGTCGCCGTCACGCTCGATCGCCGTGGTGCGGAAGCCGGTGACCGCCGTGGCGTGTCCCGCCTCGACAGCGGCCTTGGCGGCGAGCCCGAGGGCGCCGCGTGCGGGGAGCTGGTCGGCCTCGCCGCCGCCGAAGGTCCCTGCGCCGATGCCCCGCCGCAGAATCCAGACCGCGTGCGTGCCCGGCTCTTGAGTGGCCAGGTCGGCAAGGGCCGCCAGCGCGGTGAAGGCCGAGGCGCCGGTGCCGACCACCGCGGTCCGCCGCCCCGCGTACCGGGCGCGTACCGCCGGGTCCCTCAAGTTGGGGATGCGATAGGAGATGCGATCAGTCGCGCTCTTCTCGCCGATCGCGGGCAGACCGTCGCCGCCGAGCGGGTTAGGTGTGGTCCAGGTGCCGGAGGCGTCGATGACCGCGCGGGCGCTGATGCGATCTTCGCGGCCTTCTGCGGTGCGTACGTGTACGGTGAAGGGCTGCTCGTCGCGGCCGGAGTCGACCACCCGGTCTCGCCCGGCCTTGGCCACGCCCGTGACGGTGGTGTTGTAGCGGACCTTGTCGCCGAGGGCGTCGGCGAGCGGCTGAAGGTACTGCTCGGCCCAGTCTCCGCCCGTCGGGTACGTCGCCGGGTCGGGGCGGACCCAGCCGGTCGGGGCGAGCAGCTTTTCCGCGGCGGGATCGACGACCTCGCCCCAGGTGGAGAACAGCCGCACATGTGCCCACTCCCGGACGGCGGACCCTGCGGCGGGGCCTGCCTCCAGCACCAGCGGGTCGAGTCCGCGTTCGATCAAGTGGGCGGCGGCGGCAAGGCCGATGGGACCGGCTCCGATCACGACGACGGGCAGTTCAGCGGTGGGCGTGGTCACGGCGTCTCCTCTGATTCGACATTCGTCTATCAGTTGCGCGGCCAGCATGGCATCTGTTTCGATACGCGTCAATATAAATGTTCATCGAAACAGGGAGGAGTTCGGTCATGGAACAGATCGAGGTCGCGGTGATCGGCGGCGGTCAGTCCGGGCTGGCCACGGCGAACGCCCTACGACGGCAAGGGATGAAGCCGGTGATCCTGGAGGCATCGCAACAACCTGCCGGGTCATGGCCCCGGTACTACGACAGCCTCACGCTGTTCTCACCGGCCCGCTACAGCTCCTTGCCGGGGATGCCGTTCAGCGGTGGGGATCCGGATCGTTATCCGCACCGTGACGAGGTGGTCGAATACCTCACCGCCTACGCCGCCCGTCTGGACGTGGAGATCCGCACCGGTGCCCGTGTCGTGGAGGTCAGTACGGAGGACGAGGGGTTCGGCATCACCCTGCAAGACGGCAGTCGCCTCGCCGCACGGGCCGTGGTCGCGGCAAGCGGATCCTTCGGCAACCCGTACCGGCCGGCGCTGCCTGGTCTGGAGAACTTCACCGGGACGGTGGTGCACGCGGCCGAGTACCGCGCCCCAGATCCGTTCGCCGGTCAGCGAGTCATCGTGATCGGGGCGGGGAACTCTGCAGTACAGATCGCTGCCGAACTCGCGACCGTGGCGCGGGTGACGCTGGCTACCCGGGCGCCGGTACGCTTCGCCCGCCAGCACATCTTCGGCCGGGATCTGCACTTCTGGCTCACCGTCACCGGGCTGGACACCGCGCCGCTGGGCCGTCTGCTGCGTACACCTCCGACTCAGCCGGTCCTCGATGACGGCCGCTATCGGGCGGCCCTGAACGGTGGCAGGCCGGACCGGCGTGCCCTTTTCACCGAGATCGGCGACAGCAAGGTCACGTGGCCTGATGGCACGACCGAGCAGGTGGACACCATCCTGCTCGCGACGGGCTACCGCCCCGACCTGCCGTATCTGGCCGGAATCGGTGCTCTCGACTCTCGGGGGCGTCCGCTGCACCGTGGAGGCGCTTCTCTGACCCACTCCACTCTTGCCTACGTGGGGCTGGAATGGCAGCGCAGCTTGTCGTCCAACACCCTGCGCGGGGTGGGCCGGGACGCCGTGCTCACGGCTCGCCGCCTGGCCGCACGATTGAGGCGCTGACCGACCTCTGCCCGTCAGCATCGGGAGGGCGGTGGTCAGCCCTCACGCCTTGGTTCGATGTGTGTCAACATAGATGCATGTCGAATACGCGGACGCTACCGGTGCTAGAGCTCGAGGCCGTGGTGCCATGCTGCCCGCCGCTCACCGAGCGTACGCTCACCGCCGAGGAGGCCGAACGGGCGGCGGCCATGTTCAAGGCACTCAGCGACCCGGTACGTGTGCGCCTGTTCTCCGCGGTCGCGTCCGCCCCTGGCGGTGAAGCATGCGTGTGCGACATCTCCGACGTGGGGGTTTCCCAGCCGACCGTCTCCCACCATCTGAAGAAGCTCAAGGAGGCCGGTCTACTGGTCTCCGAGCGGCGGGGAACCTGGGTGTACTACCGGGTCGAGCCGAGCGTGCTGGCCGCGATGGGCCGACTCCTGATGGCGCCTCTCCCGGCTGACCGGTGAACGAGGGCCGCTCAACATCAACCAAGGCGGCCCTCTAGGCATCTCCGCCCCTGCTACGCGGCAACGAACTTCCTCCGCCAGGCGAGTGAAACGTAGACCAGCGCCACGAGCACCGGGACCTCGATCAGTGGCCCGACGACACCGGACAGCGCTTGACCCGAGGTGACGCCGAAGGTCGCGATGGCTACCGCGGAGCCACCCGTTTCGGCTGGCACAATCGAGCGTCCGGAATGCTCGCTTGGCGCCCATCCGCCCTCCGGTAACCAGCAGGTGGCGCCCGTACGTACGGAAACGACCGGCGTGCGGGGAGAACGCGCGCCGGTCGTTCCGGGCCGGTGGGCGGCGGATCAGTCGGCCACGGCGGCGTCCGGGGCGGGAGCCTTGGCGACCGCCACGTGCCGTCCCGTGCGCTGGCGCCAGACGCCGACGCCCACGACGATGACGGCCACGACCACGCTGACCGCGAGCTGCGTCCGGTTCCCGTCGTCGAAGAGCATGCCGAGCAGCAGGGCGATCATGCCCGCGATCGACACCCAGGTCAGGTACGGATAGCCCCACATGCGCAGGGTCAGCTTGTGCGGGGTCTCACGCTCCAGCACCCGGCGCATCCGCAGCTGGGAGATCGCGATCACCAGCCAGACGAACACCGCGACGGCGCCGGAGGAGTTGGTGAGGAAGAGGAACACCGTGTCGGGCGACACATAGTTGAAGAACACCGTGACGAAGCCCACGACGGTCGACGCGAGCACGGCCACGACCGGCACCTTCGCGCTCGACAGCCTGCCGAAGGCCTTGGGCGCGTCCCCGCGCACCGCCAGCGAGTAGGCCATCCGCGAGGCGGTGTAGAGCGCGGAGTTCAGGCAGGACAGCACCGAGGTCAGCACGATCACGTCCATCACCACGCCGGCCGCCGGCAGCCCGATCCGGTCCAGCACCGCGACGTACGGGCTCTTGACCACGCTCGCGTCGTTCCAGGGCAGCAGCGTGACCACGACCGCGATGGAGCCCAGGTAGAACACCAGGATCCGCCACACCACCGAACGCACCGCGGAGCGCACCGCCTGTACGGGGTGGGCCGACTCGCCCGCGGCGACCGTGGCGATCTCGGCGCCGAAGAAGGAGAAGACCACGACGAGCATCGCGGCGAACACCGGCCCCGGTCCGTTCGGGAAGAAGCCGTGGTGCCCGGTGAGGTTCGACAGGCCCGGCGAGTGGAAGCCGGGCAGCAGTCCCGCGATCGCCACCACGCCGACCAGCAGGAACACCGTGATCGCGGCGACCTTGATGGAGGCGAACCAGAACTCGAATTCGCCGTACGAGCGGACGGAGACCAGGTTGGTGATGGTCAGCGCGACCATGAGCAGGAGCGCCCACGCCCACTGCGGCACCACGGGCAGCCAGCGGTGCACGATCGCCGCGCCCGCCGTGGCCTCCACGCCGAGCACGACCACCCAGAACCACCAGTACAGCCAGCCGATCGAGAAACCGGCCCAGGGGCCGATGGCCCGTTCGGCGTACGCGGAGAACGAGCCGGTTTCGGGGTTGGCGGCCGCCATCTCGCCGAGCATCCGCATGACCAGCACCACGAGCAGGCCGGTGACGGCGTAGGACACCAGAACGCCGGGGCCGGCCTGGCTGATGGCGGCCCCGCTGCCCACGAACAGGCCCGCTCCGATCACACCGGCGATCGCGATCATGCTGAGGTGGCGTTTGCCGAGAGAATCGGCCAAGTGGGGAACCGAACCGGGGGAACCGGTAGCGCGCCCGTCCATTCCTTCTCCTTCCCGAAGCACGTATGAGGAAGGGTTGTGCCGTGCGACGGACGCGGCCAAGTGCCCTTTTTGAACAATTTTCCAAATGATGTTGGCCGTTGTGGAGCAGTGCCGGCGGCAGCACCCGAGCCTGCGGCTTGATCCCCTGAGCTGCGAAGATCCCCTTCACCGGCGCCAGGAACGGTCCAGACGGGTGAGCTGTTCGACGCCGTCGATGTTCCCGCGCCGTGGATCAGCTACGGGTGAGGACGCGGGTGACGCCGGCGACGACGGCCGTGGCGAACAGCCAGCCGAGCAGGATCATCGCGGACGCCACCCACTGCGCCGGCCCGTGGTGTTTGAAGGCGCTCTCCTGGCCGAGATTGATGATCGGCAGCAACACGTCGGCGGCGTACAGCACCGGTTGGTAGTGCGGATGCTCGCCCGCGTTGATCGGCTCGGGGCGGCGGTAGGTGAAGAAGACGCTTCCCGCGATCAGCAGTGCCAGCATCCACAAAGCGGCCTGTCCCGGCCGGTAGCCGTAGCCGACCATCCCGTCGAGCAGGTATCCGAAGATTCTGGCGTACCACGGGCGCGATCGGCGGTAGTGGCGGTGCTTGGCCAGCAGCACCCGCCGGGCCTGCTCGTCGTGCCCTTGGCGGCGGTAGTAGGCCGCCAACTGCTCGTACGGCTGAGCCCGATACTCCTTCCGGCCCCGGCGCAACCATCGCAGCCGCTCACGCGCGGGCAGATCGGGCTCCAGGTCGTGGTACACCAGCTCGTTCACATTTCAGGCCGGACGGCCAGCAGTCGGGGTCGTCGTACAGCGTCCCCACGCGCGCACCGCTGAGATCGACTTCCCCGTCGGCGGCGAATCCGGCCCTCAGCCACAGTGATCCGGCCTCAGCATTCACGCAATTCAACGCCGTCCCGCCGGGGTTGATCAGCCGCGCCCCAACAAAGCCGAGCTCGCCGGTGATGCGGGCGCCGGCAAGGCTGATCTCGCCTTCGGCCTGAAATCCCTCCCGGCAAAATATG
>JADGHC010000172.1 GCA_019689655.1 Microbispora sp. | reverse complement strand
AGATCGGCGGGTTCGTCCGTTTGAAAGGTCACGTTCAGGGGAGATCGCTACACTTGGCCGCGTTTGCCGCTGCTGGCTTTCGACCGGGTGAGAAACGCCTGGTCCGACCCTCAGGAGCACGACAGTGGGTCACGTCGACGTCCGTCCCGCGCCTTCGGTGGAGGACCTCCCGGCGCCGCCGCCAAAGACGCCCCCGAAGTGGCGGGCATGGCTGTGGGTCACGTTGTCGGGAGCGCTGGGCGTGCTCACCGGCGCCGCCACCTTCGCCGTCGGCGGGTACGTCAAGCTCAGCGGCAACGTCAAGCACGAGGCGGTGACCACCCAGGATCTCGGCGGCGCGGCACGGCCCAAGAAGATCAGCAAAGCGCTCAACGTGCTGATCGTCGGATCAGACCAGCGCAACGGCGCGAACGCGAAATACGGCCGGGTCCCCGGTGAGCGCACCGACACGATCATCCTCGCGCACATCTCCCCGAACCGGGACGGCGCGGTATTGATCAGCTTCCCGCGCGACTCGCTCGTCCGCCTCCCCGCCTGCCCGGCCAAGGGCAGGCTGCCGGGCCAGCGGCCGCACATCGGGATGATCAACGAGTCGTTCAACTCCGGCGGCATCGCCTGCACCTGGAAGACGATCGAGGGACTCACCAACATCCACATCGACCACTTCGTGAAGGTCGACTTCACCGGGTTCAAGGCGATGGTGAACGCGCTGGGCGGCGTGCCGGTCTGCCTGCCGGCGCCCGTCCACGACAAGAAGGCGCTGCTCGACCTGCCCGCCGGACGACAGGTGCTCAAGGGCGAGCAGGCGCTCGGATACGTCCGCGCCCGCTACAGCCTGGGCGACGGCTCCGACATCGGGCGCATCCAGCGCCAGCAGATGTTCCTCGCCTCGATGGTCAAGAAGGCCATGAGCGGCGAGACGCTGACCAACCCCGCGACGCTGTTCGGGTTCCTCGACGCGGTGACCAAGTCGATCACCACGGACCCCGACTTGACGATCGGCGTCATGAAGGACCTCGCGATGAGCGCGAAGGGCCTGACCGCCGGGCAGATCCGCTTCGTCACCACCCCGTGGCGCTACTCGGTCACCCATCCCGGCCGCGTCGAGTGGGTGCAGCCGCAGGCCCAGCGGCTGTTCCGGATGGTCGCCGCCGACCAGATCGCCAGGAACGTCAAGAGCGGCGAGCAGAAGATCCCCAAGTCGCAGATCCACATCCTGGTGCGCAACGGCAGCGGCAGGCAGGGGCTCGGCACGCAGGCGGCCGCCGAACTGGAGCAGCGCGGCTACCACATCGTCAAGGTCGAGACGGCGCCCAAGCCCTATGCCAAGACCGTCATCGCGTACTCGCCGAACGGCGAGAGCCGGGCCTCCCGGCTATTCCGCGAGCTGAAGAAGACCCGGACCCGTCTGGTGCGCACGGGCACCACGCAGACCCTCATCCTGGGGATCGGCGCCGACTGGCAGGGGATGAAGCCCCCCAAGACGCTTGACGACGTGGAGGGCTTCGACGCCACTCAAGACAGCTGCACGGCCTCTTAGCCTTCTCACCAGCCGAACAGCCAGCCGAACAGGCCGCCGCCGCGGTGGGAGTTGTTGTCCGCGGGGGCGCTGGTCGGCTCCGAGGTGTCCGGTGCGGAGGTCTCCGTCGTGTCCTCCTGGTCCCCGGCCGAGTCCCCGCCCTCCGCGCCGCCGGACCCATCCTTCGTGTCGACCGTCACCTTGGACCGCGGCGAGTGCGAAGAGGAGGTCGCCCCGTCGCCGCCCTGCGAGTTGGACCTCGTGGTGTGCGTGGGCGCGTGCGACGGCCCCGTGGTCGTGGACGTCACGGACCGGGTCCGGGTGGGCTCGGTCTGGGGCGCCCTGCTGGGCTCCGCGTTCGTGGGCACCGCATCCGTAGGCACCGCCTCCGTGGGCACCTCGTCGGTGGGAAGGGCGGTCGGCTCGTCGTCCGCGGCGTCGTCGCCGGAGTCCGACGAGACCGGCGCCGTCGCGGTCGGCTTCGCGCCGGCGGCGCAGTCGGTCCCCTTGGCGCAGTCCGCCGCATCCGGCTGACCGACCCACAGCACCAGCGCCCAGATCACGCCCAGGACACCGGCGGCGATCAGGCCCGCCCGCAGCAGCATCCCGCCGCGCCCCGAGCGCTCGTCCTCGTCGTCGGGATCGGCGGCGCTGCGCCAGCCGGAGCCGAGGAAGCCGCGCGGATCGGTGTCGCCGTCGCTTACCGGGGCGTCGGAGCGGTAGCCGTGGCCCGCGTAGTCGCGGTCGTCCAGGTAGTCGTCACGATCCGCGTACTCGCCACGGTCCGCGTACTCACCGCGGCCCCCGTAGCCGCGGTCGTCCGCGTAGTCCGTGTAATCGGCGCGGTCGGCATGGCCGGCATAAGCGGTGTGGTCGGCGTAGCCCGCGTGGTCGGTGTAATCCGCGTAGTCGGCGTGGTCATCGGCAGAGGTCCGCTCGGGCTGGGCCTGGTCCGGCCGCCAGTCCTCCGACAGCACGTCGCCGTGGTCGCCGCGCGTCTTGTCGAGCGCCTGCTCGTCGTGTTCCTCCAACCAGAATCGGTCGCCCTCCGCGCCGTACTGGCCCTCGCTCGTGATGTACGGCCGGCTGACGGATCTGTTCTGCTCGTAGGCATCCTCGGTGTCCGGGTCGCGCATGATGGTCCTTCCTCGGTGAGCGCCTGGGTCGTTATCCCAATAGCGAACGTTCCTAGCATCGGCCAACACAGTTCGTCCGGAAATTCCACTTGATCACTGGAAGCACACGTGTCACTCCTGTAACAATCCGTGGCAATCCGTAACAACCCCACAAACCCATCGGACTTGACGGAAATCCTGGAACGCTCTTTAATGCCGACTAAGTCGACTGACTTGGTAGGAATCTCTGGGAATCGAGGACGAGGCATGAGAGTGCGCAGGCTCGGGGCCATCGCAGCCGCCGTCGTGGCGACGACCACCATGGTCACCGCCTGCGGGGGAAACGACGCCGGCGGGGGCGACGGCGGAGGCAAGGTGCAGTTGGCGCTGGTCGCCTACTCCACCCCCCAGGCGGCGTTCGAAGACATCATCAAGGCGTTCCAGAAGACGCCCGAGGGTAAGAACATCACCTTCACCCAGTCGTACGGCGCGTCCGGCGACCAGAGCCGCGCCGTGGCGAACGGCCTCAAGGCGGACATCGTCGAGTTCTCCCTGGAGACCGACATCACCCGGCTGGTGAAGGCCGGCATCGTCGCGGAGGACTGGAACTCCGGGCCCACCGAGGGGATCCTCACCAAGTCCGTCGTCGTCATCGGCACCCGCAAGGGCAACCCGAAGGGCATCAAGACCTGGGACGACCTCGTCAAGCCCGGGGTCGAGGTGCTCACCCCGAACCCCTTCACCTCCGGCGCCGCCCGCTGGAACCTCCTCGCGGGCTACGGCGCCAAGTCGGACAAGGGCGCCGACCAGGCGGCGGGGCTCGCCTACATCGACGCGTTGCTCAAGAACGTGCCGGTCCAGGACGACAGCGGCCGCAAGGCGCTGCAGACCTTCGCCGGTGGCAAGGGCGACGCGCTCCTCACCTACGAGAACGAGGCCATCTTCGCCCAGCAGAACGGCCAGGACCTGGACTACATCGTCCCGGACTCGACGCTCCTCATCGAGAACCCGGTGGCCGTGACGAAGACCAGCGCCCATCCCAAGGAGGCCCAGGCCTTCCTGAAGTTCCTCTACACCAAGGAAGCCCAGACGATCTTCGCGCAGAACGGCTACCGCCCGGTGATCGACGGTGTCACCGGCTTCGACTGGCCGAACCCGCCGCAGCTGTTCACGATCCGGGACCTCGGCGGCTGGGACAAGATCACGGCCGACTTCTTCGATCCCAAGACCGGCAAGGTCGCGGAGATCGAGCGCAAGCTCGGCGTGGCCACCGAGAAGTGACCCGGAAGTGACCGCGATCACCGTACGCCCGGTCCGGCGCCCGGCCGGCGGCACCGCCGCCGGCCTCGGCGTCGCGGTCCTATACCTGAGCCTGATCGTGCTGATCCCGCTGGCCGCCGTGGTCTGGCGCTCGGCGGATCAGGGACCCGGGTATTTCTGGCGCTCCGTCACCACCCCCGACGCCTGGGCGGCGCTCACCCTGACCATCGGCGCCTCCGCGCTCGTCGCCCTGATCAACCTGGTCATGGGGACGGCGATCGCCTGGGTGCTGGTCCGCGACCGCTTCCCCGGCCGGGCGGTGCTCGACACGATCATCGACCTGCCGTTCGCGCTGCCGACCATCGTCGCCGGTCTCGTCCTGCTCGCCTTGTACGGCCCGCAGTCCCCCCTCGGGATCAACCTGGCCTACAGCAGAGCCGGAGTGGTGCTGGCGCTGATGTTCGTCACGCTGCCGTTCGTCGTCCGTACGGTGCAGCCGGTCCTGCTGGAGCTCGACACCGAGATGGAGCAGGCGGCGGCCTCCCTCGGCGCGGGGCCGTTCCAGATCTTCCGCCGGGTCATCCTGCCGAACCTGATCCCCGCGATGCTGTCGGGCACCGCGCTCGCCTTCACCCGGGCGATCGCCGAGTTCGGCTCGACCGTGCTCATCTCCGGCAACCTGCCGTTCAAGACGCAGGTGGCCGCGGTGAACATCTTCGGCCAGATCGAAAGCGACAACACCACGGGCGCGGCCGCGATCTCGACGGTCCTGCTCGCCGTTGCCCTCGTCGCGCTGATCACGCTCGACGCCTTGCAGCGCTGGGGGAGCCGCCGTGGCTAAGCACGTCCTGCGCCTGGTCGCGGTCGCCTACGTCCTGCTCCTGCTGGTCCTGCCCGTGGCGGTGATCATCTGGCGGACCTTCGGCGACGGGCTCGGGCCGTTCGTCGAGGCCATGACATCGCCGTCGGCCGTACACGCCTTCAAGGTCACGACCGTCGTCGCCGGCTGGGCGGTCGTGTTGAACACGGTCTTCGGAGTCGGCACGGCGCTCCTGCTCGTCCGGCACGAGTTCCCCGGCAAGCGGCTGCTCGGGGCGCTCATCGACCTGCCGACGGCCGTGTCGCCGGTCGTCGTCGGGCTCGCGCTCATCCTCGTGTACGGCCGGTTCTCCCCCGTCGGCGGCCTGCTGGAGAGCTGGGGGATTCAGGTGATCTTCTCCACCCCCGGCATGGTGCTGGCCACGGTGTTCGTGGCGCTGCCGCTCGTCGTACGGGCCGTCGTACCGGTCCTCGAGGAACTCGGCGACGAGCAGGAGCAGGCGGCGCACACCCTGGGCGCGAGCCGCCTGCAGACGTTCGTGCGCATCACGCTCCCCGGCATCCGCTGGGCCCTCGGCTACGGCGTCGTGCTCTGCCTGGCCCGCTCGCTCGGCGAGTACGGCGCGGTCGCCGTGGTCTCCGGCCGCCTCGTGGACCAGACCCAGACGCTGACGCTGTTCGTGGAGGAGCGGTTCCAGAACTTCGACCAGCCGGCCGCGTTCGCCGCCGCCACGACCCTCGCCCTGATCGCGGTGGTCACCCTGCTGCTCACCAAGCTCCTGCGCCCGAAGGATCGGTCTGATGGCAATTGAGATACGCGACGTAAACAAGTCGTTCGGGACGACCCCCGTCCTGCGCGACGTGTCGCTGGACGTCGCCGCGGGGTCGCTCACCGCCCTGCTCGGCCCGAGCGGCGGCGGGAAGTCGACGCTGCTGCGGGTGATCGCCGGACTGGAGCGGCCCGACACCGGCACCGTACGGATCTCCGGCGTCGACGCCACCCGGCTGTCCCCCCAGCGGCGCAACGTCGGCTTCGTGTTCCAGCACTACGCCGCCTTCAAGCACCTCACGGTCTTCCGCAACGTGGCCTTCGGCCTGGAGATCCGCAAGCGGCCCAAGGCCGAGATCCGCAAGCGCGTGATGGAGCTGCTCGAGCTGGTCCACCTGGAGAAGCTGGCCGACCGCTACCCGTCCCAGCTGTCCGGCGGGCAGCGCCAGCGCATGGCCCTGGCCCGGGCCCTCGCGGTGGAGCCCCAGGTGCTGCTGCTCGACGAGCCGTTCGGCGCCCTCGACGCACAGGTACGCAAGGAGCTGCGGGCCTGGCTGCGCCGCCTGCACGACGAGGTCCACGTCACCACCGTGTTCGTCACCCACGACCAGGAGGAGGCCATCGAAGTCGCCGACACGATCGTCGTGCTCGCCGGGGGCGAGGTCGTGCAGACGGGCAGCCCCGTCGAGGTGTACGACAACCCCGCCAACCCGTTCGTGATGCGCTTCCTGGGCCCGGTCACCGAGCTCGGCGGCAGCCTGGTCCGCCCGCACGACATCGAGATCAGCCAGGACCCCGTCGAGGGCGGGTCGCCCGCCGTGGTCTCCCGCGTCGTACGGCTCGGCTTCGAGGCGCGAGTGGAGGTGGAGATCGACGGGCGCGAGGCGTGGGTCCAGGTGACGCGCGAGCAGGCCGACCGGCTGGGGCTCGAACCCGGCGACACGGTCCATGTCAGGCCCCTGCCCGGCGCCCGCTCCCTGGCCCTCGCGGTGTAGGAACCATGCGGCTTTCCGTACGGACCCAGTACGCCCTGCGCGCCGCGGCCGAACTGGCGGCGGCGGCGCCGGGGCTGCCGGTCCCGGCCGAGCGGATCGCGACCGCCCAGCGCATTCCCCGGCGGTTCCTCGACAACATCCTGCTGCAGCTGCGCCGGGCCGGCCTCATCCACAGCCAGCGCGGGCCCGACGGCGGCTACTGGCTCGCCCGCCCCGCCGAGGAGATCACGCTCGCCGACGTCGTCTCCATCATGGAGGGCGCGCCGCAGGACAACGAGGTGTTCCACGGTGTCGCCGAACCGCTCGGCGACGTGTGGACGGCGCTGCGCGACCACGAGCAGGCGACGCTGTCGGAGGTCACACTCGCCCATATCGCGACCGGTTCACTTCCGCCTCTCTAATCACCCTTGTGATCGCGGTAGTTGTGCAAGACTCCGCAATCAGGGTGATACGTGCCAGGCGCAGAGGCAGGCGAGATGGGTGACGCTGGGCAGCTCATCGTCAGGCGATACCGGCTGGTCCGCGCCCTCGGCCACGGCCGCACCGGGCTGGTGTGGGAGGGCCGCGACACGCTGCTCGACCGGCCCGTCGCGATCCGCGAGATCCTACTGCCCCCGCACCTGAGCGAGACCGCGCGGCTGCGGCTCGTCCAGCGGATCTCCCGTGAGGTCCGCCAGGCCGAACGGCTGCGCCACCCCCACATCGCCGCCGTCTATGACGTGGCAGAAGAAAACGACACATCGTACGTGGTGACGGAACTGGTCCCCTCGCGCTCCCTCGACGGGGTGGTCTCCGGCGACGGACCGCTGGCCCCGGCCGAGGCCGCCCGGATTGCCCGCATGGTGCTGTCCGCGCTCCGGCACGCCCACGCGGCGGGCCTGCGGCACGGCGACGTCCGGCCGGCCAACGTGCTCCTCGCGCACGACGGGCGGGTGCTGCTCGCCGACTTCGGCGTGTCGCTGCTGGCCACCGATCCGGCGTTCGCGCGCCCCGCGGCGACCGGCGACCGGGGCCGTCGCGGCGGCCGTGACGCCGAGACGTACCTCGCTCCGGAACGGGCCTTCGGCAGGCCGCGCACGGCCGCCGCCGACCTGTGGTCGCTGGGCGCCACCCTCCACCTGGCCGCCACCGGCAAACCCCCGTCCGGGCGGCCGGACGAGGTGCCCGGGGAGCTGCGCGAGGTGCTGAACGGGCTGCTGGCCCGGGAGCCCCGGCGGCGCATCGACGCGGAGACCGCCGACCGCCTGCTCGCCGAGCTCGAACCACCCGCCCCCGCCCCGGCCGCACCTGCGCGGCCTCGCCGTACCCGTCTCGTCACCGGAGTCGCGGCGGCCGTGCTGCTGGTCTGCGCCGTGGGAGGCTGGGCGGTGCTGCGGCCGGGCGGGGAGGACCGGGCCGGGACCGCCCGTTCCGCCGCGCCGACCCCGGTGAAGTCCACTGTGCCGCCCACCGCGTCACCCGCGCGCTCCGGTCAGCCCGTACGGCGGCTGAAGCTGAAGTGGCACACCTCCGACGCCGGGTGGCGGGCCGGTGTGCCCCGCGGCTGGACTCGCGAGGAAGGGCCGTACTCGACCTCGTGGCGCTCGCGGGACGGCAAGGCGTCGTTCACGGTCGAGGTGACCGCGCAGCGTGGCACCGATCCCCTGGCGGCCCTGCGCGGGGCGGAGGAGATGTTCCGCCCGTCCGCCGAGACCTACCACAGGCTCCGGCTCAAGGCGGTGACCGGCGAGCACGGCCCCGCCGCCGACTGGGAGTTCACCTGGACCCCGCGCAAGGCGTCGGCCCGGGACCACCTGGCCAAGGGAGTGGAGTATCACCAGTACCGCCGGGTGATCTCCACGAGCACGACGACGAGCGTGCTCACTTGGACCACCCCCGCCGCCGACTGGGATACCCTGCGGCCCACGCTCGTCAAGGTGCTCTCGCTCTTCGACCCCTCTTTTGAGCCGTCCGCCGAGACTTCTTCGTCGCCCTTCAAGTCGCCCGCCGCGACACCCGCGGCCTGACGAAACACCCCCTCCGCCGTCACCGTCTGTGCCATGATTGGCCACGAGTGAAAGTGACAACGGTTTTCATATTCATCGCACTCGAGGGGGGAGAGCTGTGCGAGCGGCATTCGTCGGCAAGGGCGGCAGCGGCAAGACCACGTTGTCATCGCTGTTCGCGAGATACGCGACGCGGAGAGGGCCGGTCGTCGCCATCGACGCCGACATCAACCAGCATCTCGGCCTGGCCCTGGGCCTGGCGCCGGACGCGGGCGAGTACCCGCCCCCGCTGGGCGGAATGCTCACCGAGATCAAGGACTACCTGCGTGGCGACAACCCGCTGATCCGCGACGCCGCGTCCATGGTCAAGACGACCCCGCCCGGGCGCGGCTCCCGGCTGGTCCGGCTGGACGACCCGTTCTTCCCGTCCCGCCGCGTCGAGGGCGTCTCGCTCATGGTCACCGGCCCGTTCGAGGAGGACGACCTCGGCGTCGCCTGCTACCACTCGAAACTCGGCGCGGTCGAGCTCTACCTCAACCACCTGGTCGACGGCCCGGGCGAGTACGTCGTGGTGGACATGACCGCGGGGGCGGACTCCTTCGCCTCCGGGCTCTTCACCCGGTTCGACCTCACCTTCCTGGTGGCCGAGCCGACCCGTCAGGGCGTGAGCGTCTACCGGCAGTACCGCGACCACGCCGCCGGGTTCGACGTCGAGATCGTCGTCGTGGGCAACAAGATCCATTCGCCGGAGGACGTCGACTTCCTGCGCGAACACGTCGGCGACGACCTGCTGACCTGGTTTGGGCACTCGCCCGCCATCCGCGGGATGGAGCAGGGCCGGCCGTTCACGCTCGACGACCTGGAGCCCGCCGCCCACCTGGCCCTCACCACCATGCTCGACCGGCTCGACGCGCAGCCCAAGGACTGGGCGAAGTTCGGCAGGCAGGCGGCCGAGTTCCACATCAAGAACGCCCGCGCGTGGGCCAACCGGGCGACCGGACAGGACCTCGTCGCACAGATTGATCCCGGTTTCGTGTACGGCCCCGCCGTCGCCACCCCATGAACGTGGCGCCTCCACGCCAGACGGAGGCTCGCCGCGTTCGATCTTTCCGTCAATCGCGTCCTCCCTCTTGTCCGGGGAGACGCCGCCGAGAGGAGAACAGCTCATGTCGCTGTCCGTGTCCGACGACCTGCTCGACCAGGCCCGCGCCGGCGAGGTGGACGACGCGGCCTTCATCGCCTGCGTCCGCGACTCGCTGCCGTACGCCTGGGCGACGATCAGCGCGCTGGTCGAGCGGCGGGACCGGTCCGGCGCCGACTTCGCCGACAACCAGGTGCCGCCGCCCGACGAGACCGCCCGCGGTCAGTTGCTGCGCTGCATGGCCAGCGACGCGATGCGCGGCGCTCTCGAAAGGCACTTCGGCGTACGGCTGGCCTTCCAGAACTGTCACCGCGTCGCGGTGTTCCGCCCGGAGGCCACCGAGGCCTACCGCGAGTTCATCTCGCCTCGCGCGCAGATTCTGAACCAGAGCCCGGAACTGGTCGACTGCTGACCTCGCCGGCCTGATCAGCCGGCCTGGCCGAGGGGACGGCACTGCGGTTCACGCGGTTTTCGCGCGGTTTTCGCGCGTTTTTCGCGCGGCTCACGCCTCCCCTCGGCCCTCCACGGCGTGGTCGTCCCTCGTTGTCCCGCCCGGGGCGTCCTGCCCGGCAAGCCCGCCCGCGTTTACCGGGGGCCGCCGTTGACGTAGAGCGTCTGGCCCGTGACGTACGACGCGTCGTCGGAGGCGAAGAACGCGACCACCGATGCGATCTCGGTCGGCTGGCCGACCCGCCGCAGCGGCACGGCCTGCGCCATCGTGGCCTGATGCTCCTCCGGAGTCACCCCCAGCCGCGCGGCCGTCGCCTCGGTCATCGGTGTCACCACATATCCGGGCGCGACAGCGTTCACCCGGATGCCGAACGGCCCCAGCTCGATCGCCATGGTCGCAGTGAGCCCCTGGATGCCCGCCTTGGCCGCCGAGTAGTTGGCCTGCCCCCGATTACCCAGCGCCGACCGGCTCGACAGGTTGACGATCGCCCCCGACCGCTGCTCCACCATGTGCTTCTGGACGGCCCGGCTCATGAGGAAGACGCTCTTGAGGTTCACGTCGAGGACCGTGTCCCAGTCCTCCTCCGACATGCGGAACAGCAGGTTGTCGCGGGTCACCCCGGCGTTGTTCACCAGCACGTCGATCCGGCCGAACTCGGCCATCACATCACCCACCAGCGCCTCGACCTGCGCGCTGTCGGAGACGTCGCAGCCGAACGGAACCGCCTTGCCCCCGGTGAGGGTGATCTCGTCCACGATCGAGCCACACCGGTCCGCGGTCAGGTCCACACAGGCCACTGCAGCGCCCTCCGCCGCCAGCCGGCGTGCGATCGCCGCACCGATCCCCCGCGCCGCACCGGTGACCACAGCGAACTTCCCGATGAACCGTGACATCGCAAGCCTCCTCACCCCGGATTCGATCACAGCAACCGACGTCGAGTCATCCACCCTGCCGTGTCACAGCCCGGCACCGTGATATGTCACCGTGTCGCCCAGTGCGGCCCGGCTACCCGGTCGCGGCTCTCTCGGCGCACGCCCCGGACCTCCGGGCACACGTCACCCCGGCCGCGCGCGAGCCGCCCCGACCGTCTGGGTGCGCGCTGCGCCCCCTTGCCCCGTGGTTCATCGCTGCCCCGTGGTTCATCGCCGCCTCGCGCCGCCGAGGCGGTGGTAGGTGAAGGCCCAGCGGTCCTTGCCGACTCTGCGGCGGGTGTAGCGCTCGGGGT
>JADGHC010000171.1 GCA_019689655.1 Microbispora sp. | reverse complement strand
CCTGACCTGGGCCTTCGCGCTGAGAGCGGGTGACGGGAATCGAACCCGCGCTGTCAGCTTGGGAAGCTGATGTTCTGCCATTGAACTACACCCGCGTGACCGGCTGTGGAGCCGGTCGCTGCCCCTACTGTAGCGGATCCGGCGCGTGCTCCTGCAGTCCTGACGCGAAGATCCCCGATACCCGCCGGTCAGGGGCCCCCATTAGCCTTGCACACGTGCTGCTTTCCGACCGTGACATCCGTGCCGAGATCGAGTCGGGCAGGGTGAAGCTCGACCCGTACGATCCGTCGATGATCCAGCCGTCCAGCATCGACGTGCGGCTGGACCGCTACTTCCGGGTGTTCGAAAACCACCGTTATCCGCACATCGACCCGGCGATGGAGCAGCCGGATCTCACCCGGCAGGTGGAGCCGCCCGGCGACGAACCGTTCATTCTGCACCCGGGGGAGTTCGTCTTGGCCAGCACGTACGAGGTGATCAGTCTGCCCGACGACATCGCCTCGCGGCTGGAGGGCAAGTCGAGCCTGGGCCGGCTGGGGCTGCTGACGCACTCAACGGCCGGCTTCATCGACCCCGGCTTCGAGGGGCACGTCACACTCGAACTGTCCAATGTCGCCACGCTGCCGATCAAGCTGTGGCCGGGCATGAAGATCGGTCAGCTGTGCATGTTCCGACTCAGCTCGCCCGCCGAGTTTCCGTACGGCTCGGACCGGTACGGCTCGCGCTACCAGGGGCAGCGGGGGCCGACCCCGAGCAGGTCCTACCTGAACTTCCACCGCACCAAGATCTGAAGCGGCCCAGGCAACAAGTGTGTCACGGGGGCCGTTCTGGGCAGCCAGAAGGGGAAGAGTAGGTTACAAGCGGCTCTGCGTGGCCTTAACTTCGCATTTCAACTGGTAACCCGTACCCTTCTCTGCGGACCGTTCCCGCACATCTGGAGAAACGACGTGCGCCTGCGTCTCACGCCCCGTGAGGACAGCTACTACGACTTGTTCGCCGACTCGGCGAACAACCTCGTCACCGCATCGCGTCTGCTGGTCGAGATCATCAGCGACGGTTCGGACCGGGAGGGTCTGGCCGAGAAGATGCGCGCCTGCGAACACGCGGGCGACGAGCGCACTCACGCGATCATGAACAGGCTCAATGAGAGTTTCATCACGCCTTTCGATCGCGAGGACATCTATCGCCTCGCCTCGAACCTGGACGACGTGATGGACTACATGGAGGCCGCGGCCGACCTGATCGTCCTCTACCAGATCGACCAGCTTCCCAAGGAAGTCGTACGCCAGGTGGAGGTCCTTGAGCGTGCGGCCGAGCTCACGGCGGACGCGATGCCGCGCCTGCGCTCGATGAAGCACCTCAACGAGTACTGGATCGAGATCAACCGGCTCGAGAACCAGGCCGACCAGGTCTACCGCAGGCTGCTGGCGAGGCTGTTCAGCGGGGAGTACGACGCGCTGACCGTCATGAAGATGCGTGAGGTCATCGAGCAGCTCGAGCTCGCGGCCGACGCCTTCGAGCACGTCGCGAACACGATCGAGTCGATCGCGGTCAAGGAAAGCTAAGTGGAGCTTGCGCTTGTCATCGGCGTGATCGTGATCGCGCTGGTGTTCGACTATACGAACGGCTTCCACGACGCGGCCAACGCCATCGCCACTTCCGTGTCCACCCGGGCGCTCACGCCGCGGGTCGCGCTGTTCCTGGCCGCGGTGATGAACTTCATCGGCGCCCATCTCGGCACCGCGGTGGCCCAGACCGTGGGCAAGGGGATCATCGACGCCCCGGACGGCACCCACGGTTTGATCATCGTGGGTGGCGCGCTCATCGGGGCGATCGTCTGGAACCTCATCACGTGGTATTTCGGCCTGCCGTCGTCGAGTAGTCACGCCCTGATCGGAGGGCTGTGCGGTTCCGCCCTCGCCGCCAGTGCGACCGTGCACTGGTCCGGGGTGGTGGAGAAGGTCGTCATCCCCATGGTCTTGTCGCCTGTCGTCGGGTTCGTCCTGGGCGGCATCATCATGATCATTCTTCTGTGGATCTTCCGCAAGTCCAACCCCCACCGCACCAGCCGGGGGTTCCGGTACGTCCAGCCCGTGTCGGCGGCCGCCATCGCGCTCGGCCACGGGCTGCAGGACGCGCAGAAGACCATGGGCGTGATCTTCCTGGCGCTGGTCGTCGGCGGATACGCCAACCCGCACGGCCACATCCCCGAGTGGGTCATCACGGCCTCGGCCACGGCGATCTCCCTCGGCACCTACTCCGGCGGCTGGCGGATCATGCGGACCATGGGCAGGCGGATCATCCACCTCGACCCGCCGCGCGGATTCGCGGCCGAGATGGCGGCCTCGTCGGTCCTCTACGCCGCCGCCATCGCGTTCGGCGCCCCCATCTCGACCACCCACACCATGACCTCCGCGATCATGGGCGTCGGCGCCACGCGGCGGCTGTCGGCCGTACGGTGGGGGATGGCCGGCAACATCGTGACCGCGTGGGTCCTGACGATCCCGGCCGCGGCCGTCGTCGCCGCGATCGGCTACTTCATCCTCGACTTCATCCTGGGATAGCGGCCCCAGACGTCAGAATCGGGCCGGGCTCCATGACGGGGCCCGGCCCGCGGCGTTTCAGCGCCGGTACATCACGTCGGTGCTCCACCGGGTGAACCCGAGCGACTCGTACAGCCGGACCGCCGGGGTGTTCTCCTCGTCCACGTACAGCATGACCTGGGCGAGGCCGAGCGCGCGCAGGTGCGCGAGCCCGGCGAGAGTCAGCGCCCGGCCGAGGCCGGTGCCGCGTTCGCCGGGTGCGACCCCCACGACGTAGACCTCCCCGATCGGCTCGTCGCCGTCCTGCGTCCCGGGGTGCACCTTCGTCCAGTGGAAGCCCGCCAGTGTGTCGCCCCGTACGGCGAGGAAGAAGCCGGCGGGGTCGAACCACGGCTCCCGCATCCGCAGTTCGAGGTCGTCCGCCGTCCACGAGCCCTGCTCGGGGTGGGTGGCGAAGGCCAGCGCGTTGAGCGCGAGCCACGGCTTCTCGTCGCGGCCCGGCTCGAACGTACGCAGCCGTACGCCTTCCGGGATCACGGGTTCGGGCAGGGGCTCCGACAGCGGGCGGCGCATCTGCCACAACGAGCGCACCCGGGTCAGCCCCGCGCTCGCCGCGAGCCGGGCGGCGCCGGGCAGGTCGCCGTGCGCCCACAGGCGCAGCCTGCCCCCGCTCGCCTCCAGCGCCTCCCCGAGCAGCCGCCGGCCCAGGCCGCGCCGGCGGAAGGCGGGGTGCACCACGAGCTCGCCGCTCGGCCCTTCTCCGGGGTCCGGCGGGTCCAGGTGGGCGAAGCCCGCGACGTCCCCGTCGCCGTACAGCAGTACGGCTCGCGCACCCGGGCCGCCGCCGTGGCGTACCTGGAGCATCACGTGTTCGTTGAGCGGGCCCACGCCGTCGGCCGCGGCGGCCGCCTCCGCGAGGGCGAGCACCGCCGCCACCTGATCGTCATCGAGCCGTTCTGTGATCTCCACGCGTACGTCCATGTCTGGCACGATAAGTGACCGCTTTCGGCGGCCCGCGTCCGGCTTCGGCAATTCACGCCAGGGGTGCACCCCCTGAATCGTTATCTATGCGCCATTTCCCGCTTAGATCACCGCTTTACTGTCGGTAAACATGATCCGAGCATCCCTGACGCGGCTGGCCGTCGCCGGCGCCGCCGTGGTCGGCGTCGCGGCCCTCACGATGGGCACCGCCGCCGCATCCCCCGCTCCCCACTCCGGCAAGCACGACAAGAACCCGGGTCCCTCCGTTCCCGTCCGCTTGCTGACCATCAACGATCTCCACGGCAACCTGGAGCCCCCGACCGGGTCGAGCTCCCGGATCCTCGACCCGAACGGCCCGAACGTCGACACCGACGGGTCGCTGACCGGCATCGCCGGCGCCAGGTACTCGATCGCGGGCGGCGCCTCCTACCTGGTCGCCCACCTGAAGCAGTTGCGTGACCGCAACACCCTCCTGGTGGCCGCGGGCGACCTCATCGGCGCCTCGCCGCTGCTGTCGGCCGCCTACCACGACGAGCCGACCGTCGCCCTGCTCGACAAGCTCGGCCTGGTCACCTCCTCGGCCGGCAACCACGAGTTCGACGAGGGCATCGACGAGCTCAAGCGCATCATGAACGGCGGCTGCCACCCGGTCGACGGCTGCTCCCCGGCCGGCACCTGGAAGGGCACGAAGTTCGACTACCTCGGCGCGAACGTGATCAAGGAAGACAGCGGCGACTACGCCCTGCCGCCCTTCTTCATCAAGAAGATCAACGGGGTGAAGATCGGCTTCATCGGCATGGTGACCCAGACCACCCCCAGCATCGTCACCGCCGCCGGGATCAAGGGTCTGCAGTTCACCGACGAGGTCGCGGCCGCCAACAAGGTGTCGAAGCACCTCACCAAACTGGGCGTCAAGGCGCAGGTCGTGCTGGTCCACGAGGGCGACAACATCACCCCGAACCAGGACCCCAGCTCGTGCCCGGTCATCCCCGGCAACGGCTCGCGGATCGCCACGGGCCTCGACCCGCAGATCGACATCGTCGTCAGCGGCCACAGCCACCAGGCGTACGTCTGCAAGGTCAAGGACCCGGCCGGCCGGGACCGCGTCTACACCCAGGGCTCGTCGTTCGGCCGCGCGATCACGCAGATCGACTTCCGGATCGACCGCAGGACGAAGGACATCATCCGGTCCAGCGTCGTCGCCAAGAACAACGTGGTGACCCGCGACGTCGCTCCGGACCCCGAGACCGAGGCGTACATCAAGACCTGGCAGGAGCGGGTCTCGACCGTCGCCAACAAGCCGGTCGGCAAGATCACGGCCAACATCGGGCGCGGCAGCAACATCGGGGAGACCCCGCTCGGCGACCTGATCGCCGACGCCCAGCTCGAGGCCACCAAGGAGGGCGGCGCGGAGATCGCGCTGATGAACCCGGGCGGCGTCCGCACCGACCTGACCTACGCGCAGAGCGGTTCCGAGGGCGACGGCGTCGTGACGTACGGCGAGGCCTTCCAGGTGCAGCCGTTCAACAACCTCATGCAGGTCGTCACGCTCACCGGGGCCCAGCTCAAGGCGCTGCTCGAGCAGCAGATCTGGACGGTCGACCCGGCGACCGGCGGCATCACCCAGCGGATCCTCCAGCCGTCCTCGTCGCTGACCTACACCTTCGACACCACCAAGCCGGTGGGTTCGCGGGTCTCCGACATCAAGATCAACGGCACTCCGGTGACCGACACCCAGCAGATCCGGGTGGCCGCCAACAACTTCCTCATGGGCGGCGGCGACGGCTTCACCGTCTTCACCCAGGGCACCGACCTGTGGAGCGGCCCGCTGGACATCGACGCGTTCATCGCCTACCTGGGCGCGCACTCGCCGGTCGACCCGCCGGCCACCGGCCGGATCAACCTCATCCGGTAACGACGCTCAATAACGACGGTGGTCCGTCCCGCCGGGGCGGGCCACCGTTCAGCGCCGGGCGGGCTCGTTCTCGTTCTGCTGCTCGCCGCCGCGGTCGGGGACGAAGCGGTAGCCGACGTTGCGGACCGTTCCGATGAGCGCCTCATACTCGGCGCCCAGCTTGGCGCGCAGCCGCCGTACGTGCACGTCCACGGTGCGGGTGCCGCCGAAGTAGTCGTAGCCCCAGACCTCCTGCAGCAGCTGGGCCCGGGTGAAGACCCGGCCGGGGTGCTGGGCGAGGTACTTGAGCAGCTCGAACTCCTTGAACGTGAGATCCAGCGTGCGCCCGCGCAGCTTGGCGGTGTAGGTCGCCTCGTCGATCGTCAGATCGCCGCTGCGGATCTCGTCGGGGACCTCTTCGGCGGCGGCCATCGACAGCCGCCCGGCCGCCATCCGCAGCCGGGCCTCGACCTCCGCGGGCCCCGCGGTGTCGAGGAGCACGTCGTCCACGCCCCACTCCGCCGTCATCGCGGCGAGACCGCCCTCGGTGACGATCGCGATCAGCGGGCAGGTGAGGCCGGTCGTGCGCAGCAGCCGGCACAGGCCCTTGGCGTGCACGAGCTCGCGTCGCGCGTCCACCAAGATGGCGTCCGCGGGGGGCGTGTCGATCAGTGCGGAGGCCTCGGCGGGCGCGACCCGCACCGAGTGCAGCAGGAGCCCGAGCGCCGGGAGCACTTCCGCCGACGGCTCCAGAGCGTTGGTCAGCAGGAGCAGATTGCTCACAAGAGCCTCCTCGCACCCATGTCGGCTCGGCGCCGTTTGCAGCACTGGAAACCGCGACAGCCGTACAAACACGTAAGGACCCGGGGGCCGCATCGCCCGAGTCCATTAGTTCGTAGGGTAGCCCACACGAAGTTTGAGTCCAGTGTGCGTCACCCGTGTGAACAACACGTCACGTGGGTTATCGCCGTAACGTGGCGGTGACGGACTGCTGCCGAAGAGTGACGAAAAGACCGAGGGGAGCGGCGCGTCATGGCGAGGGGAACGATCCGCTACTGGGCGGCGGCCAAGGAGGCCGCCGGCGTCCCGGAGGAGCCGTTCGACGCCGAGACTCTGGGCGACCTACTTGCGCAGGTGTCGCGGAACCCGGCCGTCGAGCGCGTGCTGCGCCGCTGCTCCTTCCTCATCGACGGCGCACCGGCCGGTACGCGCGACCCGGCGGCGATCGACATCCCCGAGGGCGCCGTGGTCGAGGTCCTCCCGCCCTTCGCCGGGGGATGAGGCGGACGCCTCCGCGGTTGATCCGTGCTCCTCGCGTACGCCCCGGGCACCGGAAGCCCCCGGCGCGGGTCACCCCATTGTTTCGGCAAATCTCGCGGGTCGAAGCATTACCCTGATCGCACAGGCGCCTTCGGAGGGGTCGGATGCGCAAGTTGGTCGTGGCCGTGGCCCTGCTGGCCATCCTGCTCGTCGTGCTCGACCGGGTCGCCGTGGCCGGAGTGCAGCGTGAGATCGCCCGGCAGATCGAGGGCGCGTACGACCTGGCGGAGACGCCGTCCGTCGAGGTGAAGGGCATCCCGTTCCTCACCCAGGCCATCGCGGGCCGGTACGACGAGATCCACATCGGCATCGGGAAGGTGGAACGGGAGGGCGTGCGGCTCGAACGCGTCGACGCCACGCTGTACGGCGTCACCGCCCCGCTCTCCGACCTCATCCAGAACCCCGCGGGCGCCGAGATCACGGCCGACCGGGTGACGGGGACCGTGGTCATCTCCAAGCAGACCCTGTCGGCTCTCGCGCCGCACGGCATCAAGGTGGAGGGCGCCGGCGACGACGCGCTCCACGTCTCGGGCAATTTGAGCGTGCTCGGAAACCGGGTGCCGGTCACCGCCGACTTGAAGATCAAGGTGGTGCCGGGCGGGATCCGGCTCACGCCCGCGAACGTGAAGCTCGCCGGCGGCATCTCCGTGCCGGACCCCGAGCGGCTCATCACGTTCACCGTGCCGGTGAAGAAGCTGCCGCTCAACCTCAAGATCACCCGGGTGAGGCCGACGAGCGACGGGCTCGCGGTCCAGGGCACCGCGTCCGATGTTCCCCTTCGGTAAGAGGACGGGTGACGACCGTCACACCGCCGAACCATCGCGCCCCCGCGTACGTGATGAGGGTGTGAGTCCAGCCGGAACCGCCGACGAGGAGCTCATACGCGCACTTTGGGAAGATCACGGAGGGCCGCTGTACGGTTACGTACTGCGGCTGACCGGTGATCCCGGCAGGGCGGAGGACGTGGTGCAGGAGACGCTGCTTCGAGCCTGGCGGCATCCCACCGGGCTCCAGGGACGCCCGGTACGCGCGTGGCTGTTCACCGTTGCCCGCAATCTCGTCGTCGACCAGCACCGGGCCCGCAAGTCCCGGCCGCAGGAGACGGGGGATGAGGCGCTCGCCATGCTGCCCGCCGACGACGAGCTCGAACGGGCCGTCGAGTCGTGGGGGATCGCGGAGGCGCTGGCCTCGCTGAGGGCGGAGCACCGTGAGGTGCTCTTGGAGACGTATTACCGGGGGAGATCGGTGAAGGAGGCGTCGGAGATCCTCGGCATCCCGCCGGGAACGGTGAAGTCGCGGACCTACTACGCGCTCCGGGCACTGAAGCTCGCCCTGGAGGAACGGGGGCTGGCGCCATGACCTGCGAGGAGGTGCGGATCTCGCTCGGCGCGTACGTGCTGGGGGCGCTCGACGCCGGCGAGGCCGCCGAGGTCGAGGCCCACCTGGAGACCTGCGCGCCGTGCCGCGCGGAGCTGGCCGAGCTGTCCGGCCTGCCGCCGCTGCTCGCCCGCGTGTCGGCGGAGGACATCGAACGCGCCGCCGCGCCGCCGCGCGCCGTGCTCGACGGCGTCTTCGCGGGTGCGGCGGCGAGCCCGCTCCGGGCCGCGGCCGAGCCGCCCCCGCGGCGTGGGCGCAGGGCCCGCGTGCTGCTTTCGCTCGCCGCGTCCATCGTGGTCGCGGCGGTGGGCGGCACGGTGTGGGTGTCGGCGGCGCAGCGGGCGTCGGAGGGCACATCGGCATCGGTCGCCGCCCAGGACAGCCACGTGGAGCGTGATCAGATGGCCCAGACGCCGCCGGATCGGGCAGGTCAGCAGAGCGCGGAAGCACTGGGGCAGCCTTTCGCCGCCTCGGAGTCGCCTTCGGCCGCCTCGTCCTCCGGGGCCGTGGCGAAGAAGGTCGAGTCGCAGCCCTCCGACGCGCTCGTCGGGCCGGCGCCGGAGGCGCGGGGAAGCGGCGGCGACGTGCGCATCGCCGTACGGCTCGTGGCGCACCACGGTGGGACGCAGGTCGTGGCCAGGGTCGCCGGGGTCCCGGCCGGCACGGTGTGCACGCTGCGCGCGGTCGCCAAGGACGGCAGGGTCTCGTCCATCGGCAAGTGGACCGTGGGAAGAGCGGAGTGGGGCGGGCAGAAGATGGTGCTCGAAGGCTCGACCACGCTGCGCCCCGGCCAGATCGACCGGATCGAGATCGCCGACTCCGGCGGCCGTGTCATGGCGGCCGCCAGGGTGTGACCTCGTCGTGACCCGGCCCGGGAATCAGCCGCACCCCGCGGGTGGTTGCCGACGATGATGGCAGGGATGGCGATCCTCGCGGCCACGCTCGCCGTGGGCGTGGTCGCCGGGCTGGTCATGAAACGGCGGAACGGGAGGATGCGGACCGTGGAGGGCGCTCGGGTGACACGCGGGGATCTCGGCGCCGATCTCGGCGAGCGTGCCACGCTGGTGCAGTTCTCGACCGCGTTCTGCCAGCCCTGCCGGGCGACCCGCCGGATCCTGGGCGAGGTCGCGGGCATGGTCCCCGGCGTCCGGCACGTGGAGATCGACGCGGAGTCGCGGCTGGACCTGGTCAGGCGCTTCGACGTGCTGCGTACCCCGACCGTGCTCGTCCTCGACGCGGCCGGCAACGTGGTGAAGAAGGCGTCCGGCCTGCCGCGCAAGGCCGACGTCATCGCCGCGCTCGGCGCGGCCGTGGACGGCGCGTCTCACCGGCCGTCTCACCCATCGGACAAGGTGTGACAGATGCCGAGACGGAAGGTACTGTCGTGGTCATGACTCCCACGACAGAGCTGCTAACGAAGCGGCGCGCGGTCGACTTCTGCCGCGTTGCAACCTCGCTCTGTCGCATGGCCTGAGGGTGATTCCCGCGGCGTGACGCCGCTTTCCGCGAATCCTTCAGGAGCATCCCACGATGCAAATCGACCCTCGTGGCCCGCGTTTCGCTGCGGCGGTGACCACCGTGGTCCTCGCGGTCGTGCTGGTCACACGAAATCCCTGGGTGCTCGCCGCGCAGGCGATCGTCTTCGCACTCGGCGCCGCCGACGCGTCGCCGTACGGGTTCGTCTTCCGCACGCTCGTACGGCCGAGGCTGCGGCCGCCGGCCGAGCTGGAGGACGCGGCGCCGCCGCGGTTCGCGCAGGCCGTCGGGCTGGTGTTCGCGGTAGTGGGACTGATCGGGTTCGCGGCGGGTATCACCGCACTGGCCTTGGGTGCGACAGCAGCGGCACTGCTGGCCGCTTTCCTCAACGCAGCGTTCGGCTTCTGCCTGGGCTGCGAAATGTACCTGCTCATTCGCCGTCTACAACCTGGGAGATTCCAATGAGCCGCTCCGCCGTTCTGGTGGACGCCGACTGGGTCGAGGCCAATCTCGACACGCCCGGTGTCGTGCTCGTCGAGGTCGACGAGGACACCAGCGCTTACGACAAGGGTCACATCCGCGGTGCCGTGAAGATCGACTGGAAGAAGGACCTGCAGGACCCGGTCCGCCGCGACTTCATCGACAAGGCGGGCTTCGAGGCCCTGCTGTCCGCCAAGGGCATCGCCAACGACGACACCGTCGTCCTGTACGGCGGGAACAACAACTGGTTCGCCGCCTACGCCTACTGGTACTTCAAGGTCTACGGCCACGAGAAGGTCAAGCTGCTCGACGGCGGGCGCAAGAAGTGGGAGCTGGACTCGCGCGAACTGGTCACGGACGTCGTCGAGCGGCCGGCGACGCAGTACGTGGCCAAGGAGCCGAACAACGACATCCGCGCCTTCCGTGACGACGTCGTCGCCGCGATCGGCAAGCAGAACCTGGTGGACGTGCGCTCGCCCGACGAGTTCACCGGCAAGCTGCTCGCCCCGGCCCACCTGCCGCAGGAGCAGGCGCAGCGCGCCGGCCACGTCCCCACCGCCCGCAACATCCCGTGGTCGAAGGCGGCCAACGACGACGGCACCTTCCGCTCGGACGAGGAGCTGCGCGAGCTGTACAGCAGCGCGGGTGTGGACTTCGCCAAGGACACCATCGCCTACTGCCGCATCGGTGAGCGCTCCGCGCACACCTGGTTCGTGCTGCACGAGCTGCTCGACCAGCCCAACGTCAAGAACTACGACGGTTCCTGGACCGAGTACGGCTCGCTCGTGGGCGTGCCGATCGAGCTGGGGGAGGCCCGCTGATGACCACTCCCCAGGGTTGCGCTGCTCCCGAGCAGACCGTCGCGCTGCCGGCGGGCATCGATCTGTCCAACCAGGCCGTGATCCAGGGCGTCGTCTCGGGCGCCGGCACGGCGTACGCCCGCCTGCTGGACCACAGTGGCGAGTTCACCGGCGAGGTCGTCGTCTCCGACGAGGGCATCTTCCGCTTCTTCGCCGCTCCGGGCCAGTGGACCGTCCGCATCATCGCGGGCGGCGGCGTCACCAAGGACGTCCCCGTCGAGGCCAAGATCGGCGAGGTCGCGCAGGTCTCGGTGACCGTCTGATCCACCGCTTCTATCGGAAGGCCGGTGCGTTCCCGCGAACGCCCCCGCCGATTCGGGTTTCCGCCGGGCGGGGCGCGGGGTAACCGATACGAA
>JADGHC010000170.1 GCA_019689655.1 Microbispora sp. | reverse complement strand
CTCCACCGACCGGCTGGCCGCCGCGCCGGGGGGGGCGGTGGCGGCGGCGCTGCGGGAGGCCGGGGCGCACAAGATCTGGCTGGCGGGGAAGGGGACCTACGAGGGGGTGGACGGCACGCTGTACGCCGGATGCGACGCGCTCGGGGTGCTCCGTGCGACGTTCGACGACTTGGGAGTGAGCCGATGATTCCGGACTTCTCAGAGATCGATCTTGGGCCCGTCGCGGCCGGGCCCGCCGGCGGGCCGGAGCAGGAGGCGTCCGTCTGGGAGACCCCCGAGGGCATCGCGGTGAAGCCGTTCTACACCGCCGCCGACGTGGGGGACGGCCCGTCCCTGCGGACCTACCCCGGCATCGCGCCCTTCCTGCGCGGGCCGTACCCGACGATGTACGTCACCCAGCCGTGGACCATCCGGCAGTACGCGGGGTTCTCCACGGCGGAGGAGTCCAACGCGTTCTACCGGCGCAACCTCGCGGCGGGGCAGAAGGGGCTGTCGGTGGCGTTCGACCTGGCCACCCACCGGGGCTACGACTCCGACCACCCGCGCGTGGCCGGGGACGTCGGCATGGCGGGCGTGGCGATCGACTCGATCTACGACATGCGGCAGCTGTTCGACGGCATCCCGCTCGACCGCATGTCGGTGTCGATGACCATGAACGGCGCGGTGCTGCCGATCCTGGCGCTGTACATCGTGGCCGCCGAGGAGCAGGGGGTGCGGCCGGAGCAGCTCACCGGGACCATCCAGAACGACATCCTCAAGGAGTTCATGGTCCGCAACACCTACATCTACCCGCCGGGCCCGTCGATGCGGATCATCTCCGACATCTTCGCCTACACCTCCGCGAAGATGCCGAAGTTCAACTCCATCTCCATCTCCGGCTACCACCTGCAGGAGGCCGGGGCCACCTGCGACCTGGAGCTGGCCTACACCCTGGCCGACGGGCTGGAGTATCTGCGCGCCGGGATCACCGCCGGGCTCGACATCGACGCGTTCGCGCCGCGGCTGTCGTTCTTCTGGTGCATCGGCATGAACTTCTTCATGGAGGTCGCCAAGCTCCGCGCCGCCCGGCTGCTGTGGGCCCGCCTGGTGAAGGGCTTCGGCCCGAAGAACCCCAAGTCGCTGTCGCTGCGCACGCACAGCCAGACCTCCGGATGGTCGCTGACCGCGCAGGACGTGTTCAACAACGTCGTGAGGACCTGCATCGAGGCGATGGCGGCCACCCAGGGGCACACCCAGTCGCTGCACACCAACGCCCTCGACGAGGCGCTGGCCCTGCCCACGGACTTCTCGGCGCGGATCGCCCGCAACACCCAGCTCCTGCTCCAGCAGGAATCGGGCACCACCCGGGTGATCGACCCCTGGGGCGGCTCCTACTACGTCGAGACCCTCACCCGGGAGCTGGCGCGGGCCGCCTGGGGGCACATCCGGGAGGTCGAACGCGCCGGCGGCATGGCCCGGGCGATCGACCAGGGGCTGCCCAAGATGCGCATCGAGGAGGCGGCGGCGCGCACCCAGGCCCGCATCGACTCCGGCAAGCAGCCGGTGATCGGCGTCAACAAGTACCGCCCCGAGACGGACGAGCCGATCGAGGTGCTCAAGGTCGACAACACGGCCGTGCGCAACCAGCAGATCGACAAGCTCCGCAGGCTGCGCGAGGAGCGCTCGGCCGACGCCGTCGCCCGGGCGCTCGAGGCGCTGACCAAGGGCGCGGCCGGCGGGGAGAACCTGCTGGAGCTGGCGGTGAACGCCGCCCGGGCCAAGGCCACGGTCGGGGAGATCTCCGAGGCGCTGGAGAAGGTCTTCGGCCGGCACTCCGCGCAGATCCGTACGATATCCGGTGTGTACCGCGCGGAGGTGGGCGACGCCGCAGACCGGGTCCGGGAGGCGTGCGCGCAGTTCGAGAAGGCGGAGGGCCGCCGGCCCCGCATCCTCGTCGCGAAGATGGGCCAGGACGGCCACGACCGCGGCCAGAAGGTGATCGCCTCCGCGTTCGCCGACCTCGGCTTCGACGTCGACGTGGGCCCGCTGTTCCAGACGCCGGAGGAGGTCGCCCGGCAGGCGGTCGAGGCCGACGTGCACGTGGTCGGGGTCTCCTCGCTGGCGGCCGGCCACCTGACGTTGGTGCCCGCGCTGCGCCGGGCGCTCGCCGACCTCGGCGCGGAGGACATCATGATCGTGGTCGGCGGGGTGATCCCGCCCGGCGACGTCGAAGAGCTGCGGGCCGCGGGCGCCTCGTCGATCTTCCTGCCCGGCACGGTGATCGCCGACGCCGCGCTGGAGCTGCTGCGGGAGCTGTCCGCCCGGCTGGGGCACCGGTGACCGCCGCGCGGATCGAGGACTACGTCAAGGGCGTGCTGTCGGGCGACCGGCGGTGGACCGCCCGGGCGATCACACTGGTGGAGTCGACCAGGGCCGACCACCGGGAGATGGCGCAGCGGCTGCTGGTCGAGCTCACCCCGCACGCCGGCAAGGCCCGCAGGGTGGGCGTGTCGGGGGTGCCCGGGGTCGGCAAGTCGACCTTCATCGAGGCGCTCGGCACCTATCTCACCGGGCGGGGGCACCGGGTGGCCGTGCTGGCCGTGGACCCCTCGTCGAGGCGCTCCGGCGGCAGCATCCTGGGGGACAAGACCCGGATGGCGCGGCTGTCGGCCGACCCGAACGCCTTCATCCGGCCGTCCCCCACGGCCGGGACGCTCGGCGGCGTGGCGAAGGCCACCCGGGAGGCCATCGTCGTCGTGGAGGCGGCGGGGTACGACATCGTGCTCGTCGAGACGGTCGGGGTCGGCCAGTCGGAGACCGCGGTCGCCGACATGGTCGACACGTTCCTCCTGCTCACCCTCGCCCGCACCGGGGACCAGCTCCAGGGGATCAAGAAGGGCGTCTTGGAGCTGGCCGACGTCATCGCGGTCAACAAGGCCGACGGCGAGCACGAGATGGCCGCGCGCAAGGCGGCGCGCGAGCTGTCCGGGGCGCTGCGGCTGCTGCGCTCGGCCACGCCCGTGCTGACCTGCAGCGGCCTCACCGGGGCCGGCCTGGAAGAGCTGTGGGCGCACATCGTACGCCACCAGGAGGGCGCCGACCTCGCCGCCAAGCGCAGCCGCCAGCAGGTCGAGTGGACGTGGGCGCTGGTCAGGGAGCGGCTGCTGGACATGCTCCGCGACGCCACCGCGGACATCGCGCCGGAGATCGAGCGGCGGGTCCTCGACGGCGCCCTCACCCCGGCGCTCGCCGCCGACCGGATCCTGGCGGCCTTCCTGCGCGCCCTCGACAGCCATTACACCCGGGGGATCACCTTTCCTCCCGAGTGAGAGATATCGCTACCCGTGTAACCGGGAATGCACTGTTGCACGTTTTCCCGTGCCGGAACCGTGCCACCATGTGGCCGCTTCCGGTTACGGGGAGGTGCGATGAATCACGATCCGTTGATGCCGCCGCGGGTGGAGCATGCGCTGCGGGAGTACCGGGCGCTGCTGTCCGCCCACGGGATCACTTGGGGAGAGCCGCCGCTGGGCTACGTGCGGATGATGCCGTTTCTGCGGTTTCCGGAGGAGGCCGGCCGGATGAGCGTGCGGCCCGACCTCGACGCGGAGTTCCGTGACGCGCTGGGCGGCGAGGTCCCCCGGGGCCTGGCGGTCCTGCGGCTGACCGGCGACGGCCGCCGCCTGGAGCACGGCCCGCCCCGGCCGCTGCTGTCGCCGGGCCCGGTGCCCGTCGTCCTGCTGGTCGACTCCGCGCTGCCGCATCCGGTGGAGGTGACGGCCGGCGGCGTGCCGTACGAGATCGCGGCGGGCGGGGCGAAGCTCCTGGACGTGACGACCGCGACCGTACTGACGGTGGACGGCGAGGTGGTGGACCTGTCCGGGCTGACCCGGCCCGCGCCGGCCGCGCGGCTGCGGCTGCGCGCGGGCTTCCCGTGCCGGTGGAGCGTCACGACGCCCGACGGCCACGGGTGGTATCCCGAGGGGGTGCCGCACCGCCGCGACAACGACGACAGGCCGTTCTTCCACGGGGACGACGTCGTGCTCGCCGTGCCGTGCGAGCCGGTCACGATCCGGGTCACCCGCGGCATGGAGTACGGCGTCGCCGAGACGACGGTCGTCCCCGGGGCGGGGGAGGAGACCCTGGTCGGGCTCACCCCGCAGCGCCTATACGACGCCGCCGCGCGGGGATGGTACGGCGCGGACCTGCACGTCCACATGAACTGGGCGGGCGACCTGGTCGCCGCCCCCGCGGAGGCGGCCGCCGCGCAGCTCGGCGAGGACCTGCACGTGCTCAACCTCGTCGCCGGGAACGTCGCGGGGGAGCGGGTCTACGACCGGGAGGCGCTCGAGCACTGGGCCGGGCGCGATTTGCCGTGGTCGGACGCCCGGCACGTGGCCCGGCTGGGCGTGGAGTATCGCAACGACCTGTTCGGGCACGTCCACGTCTTCGGGGTGGCCGAGCCGCCCGCCGTCTACCACACGGGCTTCGGCGCCGACGCCGACTGGCCGCCCAACGCGACGGCCTGCGGCATCCTGCGCGAGCCGGGCGCGGTGCTGGGCTACGCGCACCCCTTCCACGGCCCGGTCTCCTCCCCGGAGGACGTGGCCGCGGGCGGAGCCAGGAACTGCACCGGCCGCGCCCTGGTGGTGGACGCCGCGCTCGGCCTGGTCGACGGGGTGGAGGTGCTCCACTTCAGCGACCTGTCGCCCGCACCGGGGACCGCCGAGGTCTACCGGAGGCTGATCGGCGCGGGCAACCGGCTCGCGGCGCTCGCCGGGACCGACACCATGCTGTCGTTCACCCGCCAGGACACGGTCTCCAGCCCGCCCGGCTGGGAGCGCGTCTACGCCCGGGTGGACGGCCCGCTCAGCGCCGAGTCGTTCGCCGAGGCCGTACGGCGGGGGCGCACGTTCGCCACCACCGGCCCCTGGCTGGAGCTGACGGTGAACGGGCTGGGCCCGGGGGAGACGCTCGACCTGGACGGCGGCGAGACGGTCGAGATCCGGGCGCGGGCCGTCGGGCCGGGGGTGGAGCACATCGAGATCAGGACCGCCGCCGGGGTGCTCGCCGAAGGACCGGGCCACGAGATCACCGCGTCCCTGCCCGTGGCGGACGCCACCTACGTGGTCGCCGTGGTCCGCGGCGGCGCCCATCCGCACTCCCCGGGCGGCCGCGCGTACGCGCACACCAGCCCGGTCTACCTCGACGTGCGGGGGCGGCACGTGGCGAGGGAGGAGGACGTCCGCTGGTGCCTGCGGTGGCTCGACCTGCTCGGCGAGCTGGTCAGGGACAGGGCCCGGCTGCGGACCCGGGCCCAGCTGCGCGATCACCTCGACCTGATCGAGAAGGCCCGCGCGGTGTACGAATCACGCCTGTGACCGAAACCGGAACCGGGGGCGCGTCAGGCGAACAGCGCGCGCCCCCAGTAGTCGCCGGCGTCCACCACCCCGGGCGGGCAGGCGAACAGGCCGCTCGAGACGTGCTTGATGTACTCGTTAAGCGCGTCCTTCTCCGACAGCGTCCGCTGGATGGGGACGAACTGCTTGCGGGGGTCGCGCTGGTAGGCCATGAAGAACAGCCCGGCGTCGAGCCGGCCGAGGCCGTCGGAGCCGTCCACGTAGTTGTAGCCGCGCCGCAGCAGCCGCGCGCCGCCGTGGGCGTCGGGGTGCGCGAGCCGTACGTGCGCGGTGCCGGGGATCACCGGCTTGCCGTCCGGGCCCTTCTTGGCGAAGTCCGGCGGGTCGAACTCCCCGTGCCCGGTGAGCGGCGCGCCCGTGCCCTTGTCGCGGCCGAAGATGGCCTCCTGCTCCGCCAGCGGGGCGCGGTCCCAGGTCTCGATGTGCATGCGGATCTTGCGGGTGACCAGGTAGGTGCCGCCGTCCATCCAGGACGGGCCGTCGCCGGGCGCGGCCCACAGGTGGTCGCGCAGCATGGCGGTGTCTTCGAGCTTCAGATTGTTGGTGCCGTCCTTGAAGCCCATCAGGTTGCGCGGCGTCGCCTGGGACCGCGACGTGGACGAGGTGCGGCCGAAGCCGAGCTGGGAGTAGCGGACGGAGACCTTGCCGAAGCCGATCCGGGCGAGGTTGCGGATGGCGTGCACCGCCACCTGCGGGTCGTTCGCGCACGCCTGCACGCAGATGTCGCCGCCGGAGATCTCCGGCTGCAGCTCCTCGCCGGGGAACGCGGGCAGGTCGGCCAGCGCGGGCGGCCTGCGGTCGGCGAGGCCGAACCGCTCGTCGAACAGCGAGGGGCCGAACCCTATGGTCAGCGTCAGGCCGGAGGGGGGCAGGCCGAGCGCCTCACCGGTGTCGTCCGGCGGCGCCTCCGGCGCCCCTCCCACGGCCCCGAACGGGCCGGCGTCCTTGCCCTGCGTCATCCGGGCCGCGGCGGCGGTCCACTCCTGGAGCAGGTCCACCAGCTCGGCCTTCTTCTTCGTGATCACATCGAACGCCACGAAGTGCAGCCGGTCCTGCGCGGGCGTGGTGATGCCCGCCTGGTGTGGGCCGTAGAAGGGCACCGGGTCGGAGGTGGACGCCGCGTGGGCGACCGGCTCCTGGGCGAACGACCGGGCGGCGACGGCGCCGGCCCCGACGGCGGCCACCCCCGCCGCGCCGAGGCCGAACAGCCGTCTGCGGCTGATTCCCGTGCTCACTTCGCCACCACCGAGGCGACCTTGCTGATCGGCTCGGCCAGCGCGTTGATCGCGTCGGACAGGGCCTTGAGTTCGTCCTTGGACAGTTCGTTGTGCAGCTTCCACCCGTCGCCGCTGCGGTGCGCGGCGAGGGCGCTCTCCGCGTCGGCGAACTTGGCGTCGAGCGTCTTGACCAGCTCGGGGTCGCGCTCTTCGAGCACCGGGCGCAGCGCCTGGACGGCGGCCTTCGAGCCCTGCAGGTTGGCGTCGAAGTCCCACAGGTCGGTGTGGGAGTAGCGGTCCTCCTCACCGGTGATCTTCCCGGTGGCGACCTCGTCGAGCAGGCCCTTGGCGCCGTTGGCGAGCTGCACGGGGGACAGGTCGACCGTCGCGGACCGCTGCACGATGGTGTTCACGTCGGCCATCAGCTTGTCGGCGATCTTCCCGTCGCCGGCGACGTCCTTATTGACCCACAGGTCCTTTTCGAGGCGGTGGAAGCCGGTCCACTCCTCGCCCTCCGCCACGTCGTTCTCCCGGGCGTCGATGGCCGGGTCGAGGTCGCCGAAGGCCTCGGCGACCGGCTCGATCCGCTCCCAGTACGTACGGGCGACCGGGTAGAGCTCCTTGGCCTTGTCCACGTCGCCGGCCTTGACCGCCTCGGTGAACTCCTTGGTCTTGTCGAGCAGCGCGTCGGACTGGGTCTTCACGTACCGCTTGTAGCTGGCCACGGCGTCGGCGAGCTTGGCGTCGCTGGTCAGCGGCTTGCTCTCGCCGGTGACCTTGAGGGGACCCCGGATGCCCTTGCCGGTCATGCCGGGCTTGCAGGCGGTTTCGTACATGCCCGCGGGCAGCTCCACCACGACGTCGCGGGTCAGCCCGGGGACGATGTTCTCGACCTCGCCCATGACCCGGTCGCCCGCCGCGTACACGTAGAACTCGGTGACCTTCGTGCCGTTGTTGGTGACCGAGAAGGTCGAGGTGCCGGCGGGCAGCTCGGACTTCGCCACCTTGCACTCGGTGTCGGTGGCGGCGACGGCGATCTTCTCGTCGCCGGTGGCGCCCGCCCCGGCCGGCGAGCCGGAGCCCGAGGACGAGCACCCGCCGACGGTGGCGAGGGACAGCGCCGCGGCGGCCAGGACGATAGGGGTACGCATGGGGTGGACTCCGGTCAGGAAGCGGGTTGTGCGGACTTGGACGCGGGGCTCGCCGGGGTCTTGGCCGCGGGCCGCAGGAACAGGAAGAGCACGGGAACCAGGTAGACGACCCAGGCCACGGCCTCCAGCACGCTGGGCTGCGGGGTGATGTTGAACATCCCGCTCAGCAGCGTCGAGTACCAGGCGCCGGGGTCGAGCACGCCGCTGATGTCGAAGGCGTAGGTGTTCAGGCCGGGCACCAGCCCCGACTCCTGCAGGTCGTGCACGCCGTACTTGAAGATCCCGGCGGCGACCAGGACCAGCAGCAGGCCCGTCCAGGTGAAGAACTTGGTGAGGTTGATCCGCAGGGCGCTGCGGTACAGCCCCCAGCCCAGCGCGACCGCGGTGAGCAGCCCGAGCGAGATGCCGATCAGCGGGCTGGCGCTGCCGGTCGCGCCCCGGACGGCGGCGAACCACAGCAGCGCGGTCTCCAGCCCCTCGCGGGCGACCGACAGGAACGCCACCACGACCACGGCGGTGGCCCCGAGCTCCAGGGCGGCGCCCATCTTCTCCCGCAGCTCGCCCGACATCTTGCGGGCGGCCGTGCGCATCCAGAAGATCATGAAGGTGACGAAGACGGTCGCCGCCAGGGACGTGACGGCGTCGAACATCTCCTGCTGCTGGGTTGCGAGGTGGGCTTCGGTGAAGGTCAGCAGCGCCCCGAAGGCGACGGAGAGGGCGACGGCGGCGCCGACTCCGGTCCAGACCATGGGCAGCCGCTCGCGGCGGTCGCTCTTGACGAGAAAGGCCACCAGGATGGAGACCACAAGGGTGGCCTCCAGGCCTTCGCGAAGGCCGATGAGGTAGCTTGCGAACACATCGCCCTCCGGGACGGTCGGTAAGCCTTACCTAAGTTAGGGCAGGTTCACCTTACCGACAAGAGCGCGAACCCCTGCGGCGGGGTACCTCTTGTGGCACTTTCCGGGACGTATGAGACTTCGGCCCGTCTCGGCGAGGCGGCCGACGGCGGGCCCGGCGTCTCGCGCGGAAAACCGGTGGCGTCCCGCCCGTGCCGCCCGTTACCGTGACGGACGTCCTGTCGCCGCACTTCCGGAGGGTCACTTGGAGCTCTGAGGTCCCGGCACCGCGCCACGGCCGCCATCGGGTGGTCCGGCGCAGCGACCTCAGGCAGACCCTCGCTTCGCGGCTCGTGCCCGCGGTGTCTTCCACGGTTTGTTCGCCATCTCGCCCTTGGGGATACCCGGAGCCGCTTCATGTCTTATTCCATTGTCTGTACGGATCTGTCGTTCGCCTGGCCCGACGGCACGCCGGTGTTCGAGGACCTCGACTTCGCGTTCGGCACCGGCCGCACCGGGCTCATCGGCGCCAACGGCAGCGGCAAGTCGACGCTGCTCAGGCTGATCGCCGGGGAGCTGACCCCGGCGCGCGGCTCGGTGTCGGTCACCGGCCGGCTGGGCTACCTGCCGCAGAACCTCCCGCTCGGCGCCGCCCGTACGGTGTCCGACCTGCTGGGGATCACCCCGGCGCGGCGGGCGCTGCACGCCATCGAGCAAGGCGACCTGAGCGAGGCGAACTACGACGCGGTGATCTGGGACGTCGAGGAACGGGCCCGGGCCCAGCTCGACCGCCTCGGGCTCGCGGGGGTGGACCTCGACCGGACGGTCGCCACGCTGTCCGGCGGCGAGACCATCATGGTCGGGCTCGCCGCGCTGTTCCTCGCCGAGCCCGACGTGCTGCTGCTCGACGAGCCGACCAACAACCTCGACCTCGACGCGCGGTGCCGCCTGTACGACGCCGTCACGTCGTGGACGAAGACGATGGTCGTCGTCAGCCACGACCGTACGCTGCTCGACCTGGTGGACCAGATCGCCGACCTGCCCGCGCGGCGCACGTTCGGCGGCACGCTCAGCGAGTACGAGGAGGTGCTCGCGATCGAACGGGAGGCCGCCGAGCGGATGGTCCGCGCGGCCGAGGGCGACCTGCGCCGCCAGCGGCGCGAGCTGGCCGAGGCGCAGACCAAGCTGGCCCGGCGGGCGCGCTACGGCGACAAGATGTACGCGCAGAAACGCGAGCCGAAGATCATCATGCAGGAGCGCAAGCGCCAGGCCCAGGTCTCGGCGGGCAAGCACCGCACGATGCACGAGGAGAAGGTGGCGGCCGCCCGGCAGCGGCTGGCCGAGGCGGAGGAGGCGGTGCGCGACGAGGATGAGATCCGGGTGACGCTGCCCGCCACCGAGGTGCCGGCCGGGCGCACCGTGCTCGAACTGGACGGCCTGCGCACGGCCACCGGCCCGATCGGCGACCTGGTCGTCCGCGGCCCCGAGCGCATCGCCCTGCTCGGGCGCAACGGCTCGGGCAAGACGACGTTGCTGCGCACGATCCTGGGGGAGCTCCCGCCGGAGGCGGGCTCGGTCCGGCTGAGCGTCCCGGTGCGCTACCTGCCGCAGCGGCTCGACGTGCTCGACGACGCGCTCAGCCTCGTCGACAACGTCCGGGCGGTCGCGCCGACCGCCTCGGTCAACGCGATCAGGGCCGGGCTCGCCCGGTTCCTGTTCCGCGGCGAGCGGGCCGAGCGGCCCGCGGGCACGCTGTCGGGCGGCGAGCGGTTCCGCGCCGTGCTGGCCTCGCTGCTGCTGGCCGAGCCCGCGCCGCGGCTGCTGCTGCTGGACGAGCCGACCAACAACCTCGACATGGCCAGCGTGCGCCGGCTCGCGCAGGCGCTGTCGGCCTACCGGGGAGCGCTCGTGGTGGTCTCCCACGACCTGCCGTTCCTGGAGTCGATCGGGATCACCAGGTGGCTCGGCCTGACCCCGGAGGGCCTGGAGGCGGCGCGCTGAGCACGCGGGAGGCCGCGACCGGGGTCGCGGCCTCCCGGCGACGCGTGACGGTCAGCTGGAGAACAGCATGCCGATCCAGCTGTGGTGCCGGTGCCCGTAGTGGCCGTGGTGGTGACCGCCCCAGGCGGGCCCTCCGTGCGCCGGCGGCGGGGGAGCGTAGTGGTGCTGGGCCCACTGGGACTCCAGGCGGGTCAGCGTCTCCAGCTCGCCGTAGTCGAGGAAGATCCCCCGGCAGGTGTCACACTGCTCGATGTGGACCCCGTTGCGGTCGAACGTCCGCATCCGCCCGTGGCACTTGGGGCACTCCATGTGACGAACTCTCCCTCAATCAGGTCGCGGCCCGCGTGACCGCGACGATCCTCTCACAGGCGGACACCAGGGCCAGCGCGGCCTCGTCGGGCTCTTCGCCCGCCTTCGCCGCCGTGGCCACGGCCGTCGCCGCCAGTTGCACCGTCAACGCGCGTGCCGGACCGTCGAGTTCCCGCCACGGGTCGTCGGCGGACACGGCGGTCCCGCCCGCCGCGAGATAGGCGGTCAGGAAGCGTTCCCACTCCCCCTGGCCGAGCAGGCCGGCGGCGTACCAGGCGGCCGGGCGGGCCAGGTCCCACGCGGGGTCGCCCGCGCCGAGGTCGTCGGGGTCGATCAGCAGCCACTCGCCGTCGTGCCGGACGATCTGGCCCAGGTGCCAGTCGCCGTGCGTCAGCG
>JADGHC010000003.1 GCA_019689655.1 Microbispora sp. | reverse complement strand
GTCGACGATCAGTCCGAGGTTGGCGAGCGCCGTCAGCAAACTCGCCAACGCCGTGCCGTCATCGCGAGCGCCTGTCACAGTCTGCTGCGCGATCGGCGTCGCGCCGTGGAACGAAATCAGACTGTCCGGCGACGCGCCCATCGTGTCCGGGCTATTGAGTCCGCCGACTGTGCTGCCCGTAGTCACTGCGGGCCCGGGATTGGTGTATGACATGTGCATGATCTCCGATTAGCTCAGGACGCGGACGGCCATGTTGCGGTACAGGCTCGCCCAGCCGTAGAGGATGTCGACGCGGGTCGGCATGGCGTCGTTGTTGATGGTGTACTGCGTCACCATGCGCATCGACATGCCGATGTCCGGATCGCTCGCGCGGGCCGCATCCTGCACGCCACGCGGCAGCGGCAGGTCCGCCGACGCCAGCGCGAACGCGGTTCGGTGATACGCGATGCCCTGCGGACTCACCGTGCCAGCCGGCGCGCCCCCATTGACCGTGATCGCCGCAGTGGCCGAACTCGGCGCGGTGCAGTTCTGGAACTGCCCGCCGGTGATCGCCACCTCGCCGATCATGATCGAGAGAGCGCCGGCCGCGGTTGAGCTGTACTCGCCAGTGACTTCGTTGAAAGTGCCGCTGGCCAGCGTTGCCGGCGCAAACTTCAGGCCCGGGGTGGCGGTGCCCACAGGGTTCGGCAGATAGCCGCCCGGCGGCAGCACCACGAACTGCTTCAGCGTGTTGCCGTAGCGGGTGCGCGACTGCGGGTTGACCGGGTATACGCCAGCGATCTGGATGATGTCGCCGACCTTCACGCGAGGCGCTGCGGCAGCAGTCCAGCCGGTGGTCTCGATGAAGCCCTGCTGCGCCCAGCCGCTCGAGATGATGCCGCTGTGCGCGACGTTGGCCAGCGTCGGCGAGCCACCGCCCGGCCCCGTCTGGAACGAGACGACGTTCTGATCGGTATACCAGTCGAGACCCGCCGTCTCCCGGTTGATCATGCCCTTGCGGTAGAACTCGCTGATGTTGATCTGCGGGTTGAACAGCCCCTTAACGCCATCGGCCGCATACGCCGCGGTGATCGGGTCGATACACACGCGACGCGGACCGGCTGGCACCGCTTCGTTGACCAGCTGCGCGTTCGCCAGTGCGTAGGTGAGGTAGGACGCCGCCGGCGTGCCGAACGTGCCCACCGCCTGCGCGGTCTGCTGATACGCGAAGTACAGGCCGTCCGAGTCCACGCGGTTCGCGACAGTCGCCATGATCGGCTGCAGCACGCGGGAGCGGAACTGGTCCATCGACAGCAGCAGATCGGCCGTCGTGAACTGCACGTCAACGTGGAACTGATAGTTCAACGGGACCGGAATGTAGGTCTCGTTGGTGTCCTCGACGTTCAGCGCGGGACCGAACGTACCGAGGTAGCGAGGCGGACGGCGGACGTTGCAGACCGCGCCGATCTTCGCGCCCGACACGGCAAACTCGGACGAGTATTGTTTGTCGACGCCGTCCGTGAATACGAGTTCGTTTTCGAGGACGACCAGCCCCTCATTTGTGATGTAGCTGATCGTCAGCAGGTTGTTTGACACAGCAGTGCTCCAGAAAGAGGTTCACACCAACCCCCTCACCGGCTGCTCATGCGCGAGCGCGCTTCTCGCGCTCCTGCTGGCGGCGAAATTCCCGAAGTTCTGCCACAGTCATCTCTTCGGGCTTCTTCGCCACCGGCGCAATGCCCGCTGTATCCAGCGGCGCGATCGGCGGAGGGGCCTTTGAGACTGGTCGCTTCGCGGGCGTTGCAACGTCACTCAGCGTCGGTGTTTCTTCCTTCGCGGGCGGCGTCTGTTCCTCCCACTTCGCTTCCAGTTTGCCGAGCTCGGCGATAAACCGACGCGGCGACAGTTTGCGAAGTCGGTCGAGAACATCCGGATGCTTGGCGAGGTGGTAGAGCAGATCGGGGCCGTGTTCCGACTCCTGGATGTACTCGGTCACGTCCGCATGGACGCGGTCGAGATCTGTACCTCGAATTGAGGTCAACACATCCTCGAAATCGTCGTACTTGGACTTGGCTGCGTTGAGACGTTCGCCGAAAGTCCGAGCACGCTCGGCTTTCTCTCTCTCTGCCGCCTCATGCGCCGCTTTGGCTCGTTCCTCGCGGAGTGTCTGCTCCACGCGGTATCGCACCAATGCGTCCGTATATTCGGCGACCGTGGCGAAGTCTTCCGGCTTGGGCTCGGAATGAGCCTCAGTTTGAACCGGCGCGGGCCCTGACTTCTTGCGATATGCCTCGAGTTCTCGCTCGAGTTGCTCTGCCCGCCGCTCTGCCGCTAACGCTCGCAGGGCTTCTGACCTTGCGAACTCTTCGGCCTCTTTCATTTGCCTGTGCTTTTTGTCAATCTTCCGGCGCACCACCTCGGGAAGATCCTCATCGTCGATCTCCTTCTTCTTGGGAGAAGCGGGAGCCTCCGATGCAGGTTCGCTTTTAGCATCCTCGGATTGCTTTGTAAACTTTCCGGCCTCATCGCGTGCAGGAATTGCGGGCGTTTCTTTCTTCGGCTCCGCATCCGCCTGGGCTGGCTCGGGCGGCTTGAATTCAGGTGCCTTCCCCGTCTGCGTGAACTCGATCAAATTTTCTGCGGTGACGACTTGCGGCATGACGCTATCGATCCTCTATGCCCTTCTGGATGAGCTTGTCGGCGGCTTCCTCTTCCTCGCGTGACTCGGTGTACGAGTTGAGCAGCTGCGCCGCCGCGTGAATCTCGGCCACATCGCGCTTGGTGACCGAGTCCACCTCGACCTTGTGACGTTCGGTGCGGTCCTTGAGCTCGGCGCGGTTGTTCTCGCTCTCGATCCTGGCCGCAACTCGCTTGCTCTCGCTCTCTTGGCGCAGTTGTTCCTTCGTGATGCCGTACTTGATCTCGAGCGCCTGCTGCTGCGTGAGCTGCTGGAGCTGCTGAACCTGCATCTGGAGCGCGCCAACAATGGCCTTTGCCTGCTTGGGCAGGCCTTCGATGGCTTTCTGCATGCCTTCGGGTGTTGATGGCGCCAGACGATCCGCCACATCGTCCGCTCCGTAGAAATCCATGCCGCGGATGACGAGATCGGACGCCAGATCCGAGATTTTCTGCCCGAGCGGCGTCGATAGAAGGCCAATCAGCGCCTCGGTGCTCTCTTCGCGCTTGGTCTGATAGCCCGGACCCGTGTCCATCACCACGTCGTAACGACCCACCTCCAGGTTGGTCTTGATGCGATAGATGGCCGAGGCGGTCGGATCCTCTACATCCGGATCGGGCGGCGGATTGATCTCGACCATTCGCGGGACGCCGTCCTCGCCAATGATCCGCTGCATACGATGCGTGTCGTAGTAGTGCGGGATCAGGTCGAGCAGGATGATGCCCGTCCACATGATCGAGTAGGTCTGGTTGTCGTAGTACTGGTAGTGCGTCAGGTCCATCATGCCCTGACGGCGCTGCAGGTACTTGTTGCCGCCGATGATCTTCGCCTGCAGCTCGGGACTCTCCGGCTGCATGCCGGCGACCTCCATCAGATCGAGCGCGGCGGATTGCGCAGCCTGCGCAAACCCTGCCTCGATCGGCGTCGCGGGCTGTCTCTGCGGCGGCGGCAGCGCATTGCCGGCTGCATCCGTGACCGGCTTGTAGACGAGCCGCGAGTACGAGCGCGTGTTGGCGTCATCCCATTCCGGGTGACCCTCGTCCTGGCCTTCTGCCATGACCCAGGGAGCCTTGGGCGCCAACGCATAGCGCTCTGTTTCCGAGCTTCGCCAGTAGTTGAACATCCGCGCCGGATCCATCAGATCCTCGACCATGCCCTTGCGGTACACCTGGCCATTCAGGACCGTCTTGTTGCCCTCGCAGCGGATGACCGGGATGTATTTGCCCGGCAGGTCGCGCTTGTCGACGACCTTTCGGCCATTGATGCGGAACCACTGCACTTGTCGGCGCATCGTGGGCCGCGTCACCCATTCGGGTTTCGACTCATCATTGAGCCGGTACTGCACCACCGGGCGGAATCCAGCGGCCAGCATCGTCTCTTCGGATGGCATCCGCGACTTGTACCAGCCGCGGCCATCGGTCATCAGTACCAGTTCATCCGCGACTTCGTGGATTCGGTAGTACTCCGCGAGGCGAATCTTGTACTTCGACTCCCACCTGTAGCTCGCCTGATCGCCGGGCCCGGCAGGATCCCATTCAACGTTTTCGGCGTTCGGATAGCGGCGCTTGTACTCGGCGCGGCTCATTTCTTCGGTGATGAGGAACCATTTCCGGTCCTCGCCGGCCGGCATGATCGACATCGGGTCGTCATAGCACGTGAACGTGTTTTGGATTGGCTTGATCAGCAGCTCTTGGTCGAAGCTGTCGGGAGAAACGTAGTCCGCCACGATGCGCCAATAGCCCCAGCCGATGTCGATAGCCGACTCGACACCCATGTCATACGCCACGCTGGCGTTGCTGATCGTCTCGATGTGGCGGATCAGGCCCGTAATGACCTCGGCATCCTCCACCCTCGACCCACCACCAACCGGATGGCATTTGATGCGCGGGCGCTGCTGGCGCAGCTGGTTCTTTAGCCGCACGCACCACGTGTTGGTCTTGTTGATGACCAGCGTGGGCCTTTTCTCGACGTTCGCGCGCTGGTTGTAGATGTCGTCGGGCCACTGCTGGCCATTCCGGAATGCGATCGCCTCGAGGCCCCGAGTGCGGTTGTCGCTCTCGTTTTCTTCAGCGAGCTTGTGACGCGCGCAGGCCTCCTGGAAGATTTCTTCCTCGGTCGTCGCCTCGCGATCGACGAGCGAGTCCTTCGGGGTAGCGGCCATCACTGCACCTCACGCAGCCGCTTGGCCACGCGGGCCGCGGCGTCCCTCAGCTCACGCTGCACCTCGAGCTGCCGAGACTCGCTGTCCATCAGGCCTGCCCGGATGCTCGCGGCGCGCTCCAACTCAAGCGCGCACGTCGCGCACAATGTCTTGAGCTCATCGAGCTGCTTCAGCGCCTGGGCGTACGGCCCGCGCGGCTTCGACTCTGTTTCGGTCGTCATCCCATCCACCCATTGCCATGTCGCCCAGGCATCGGCACTTGCACCGGCCGCTGCACGCCCGGCTTCGCCTGCGGGATCGCAAAACGGCGCATCATCATCGCGTAGCGCGTGGCCGAGAGAATGTCGTCGGCCTCTTTCACGATGAGCCCGTCCTTGCGGTGATACGTGTTGAATTCCTCGAACCATTCGTCGAGGTGCGCGAACACCTTGAGGCGCCCAGTCAGCATGCGGTCGTTCATCTCTTGGACGCCGGCCTCCAGGCCATTGGTGCCGTCCTCGAACGTCGCGCGCGTCGCGAGCATCCTCAGCCCCGCCGCAGCATATTGCTTGGCCAACTGCTCCCCTGAACCCTTGTCATGCTGGAGACCGTCATGCGGCCATGCCCACGGCAGCCAGTCGCCCCACGGCTTCACGGCAGCCGCAAAGATCAGCGGCGTCACCTGACGCCTGCGATACGTCTGCGTGACGTACAAGATGTCGTTGTCACGATCCCATGCGAGCCGCGCAGCGGCCGTCGGGTGATCCCAGCCAAAATCGAGACCGCAGATCTGCGGCCAGTGCGACGGGATGGAGAACGGATTGCAGGTGATCTCGTCCTGGTCCACTTGGAACACGCGGCCCGAGCCTAGCGCCGGAAGGCCCATCGCTCGAGCCTTGCGCTCATGCTCAGGGTAGCTCGCGATGATCGCGGCCCGCTGCTCGGGCGTGTAGTGCTCAGCGTCGTCGATGGTCATGTGCGTCACGTGCGTCCCTGGAGCCGCGGTGGAGCGCGGATAAAACCGCCGGACGACGTTCGACATGCCCTTCAGCGGCGTGAACGTCATGAACACCGGCCCCATGGCCACGTTCGTGCGCGTCAGCACCTCGAAATAGATGTCCTCGTCGCACTCTTCGTCGAGCCACGCCCAATCGAGCGTGTCGGCCTGCCACTTAGTCCGCCCTTGGTCGTAGCTGGCCGTCGTCAGCACGCTCTCGCCGCCGCTCACGTGCTTCACCACGATGGCGCTCACTGCGTTCGGCACGCCCGGCCGCGGTGATGTGCCAATCAGGCAATCCTTGGGGATGGAGCCGGTCCCCCACTGTTCCGGGGTTTCTGGATTGCCGAGCAGGAGGCGTTGGACACCCTTCTTCGTGAGTTCGACCGACTCCGATCCACAGATACCACGCGTCGGGCGATCAAATCGATAGCCCTCCCACCAGTCTGGGTAGCGACCCGTCATGTGCATCGCTACCTCCATCGCCGCCGCCAGCGTTTTGCCGAGCTGATTGCCGGCCATGAGCAGTCGCTCGCGATGCGTCGCGCCGGCCGCGTGGAACTCGCGCTGCTTCGGGTATGGGCGGTAGTCCTCAAGCCGGTGCGTCTCAGTGATGTACTTCAGTTGCTCCGTCAGTTGCACCAGCTCCATCAGCTCGTCGTTGCTGAGTGCCTGCAATTGCTCGGGCGTGAAGTTGGGTAAGGCGCTCAATCAGCTCGTCTCTCGTGGGCTCGCGTGTGATTGATCCGGTATGCTCGATCGCCTTCAGGTCGGGCAGGCACTTGGCCAACAGGCGCGAGTAGATATCGGCCTGGAGGCGCAGCGCGGGGATGGTCGACGCTTCGGCCTGCTCCGCCTTCTCGGCGATCTCCCTCAGGCGACGGATGTACTGCGCGGCACGCAGCTTCCGGCGGATCGCCTCTTGCGACTCCATCCGCCTGCGTTGTGCATGCGTCCTTTTGTCCGTTCGGTCAGCCATCTGTCCGCCTCATTACAGCTGCGCGAGATACCCGTGGGCCTGCAGTCGCCCATCAGGGAGTTGCTCAAATCGGACGGACTTGCAGCCTTGGCGGCGGAGGGTCTCCTCGCAATCGGCGCGTTCGGCTTCGGTGTCTGCGCTTCTCAGCGTCACGTAGTCGCCGGGCTTGAGCTGAGGGGGGCGGTCAGGGATGAGGAAGGTCATGCCGCCTCCGCGTCGTGGACAAACGCCACGTCCTGCTCTTGGCAGATGAGGTAGGTTTCGGTACCGATGGTCACTTGCGGGAAGTTGTAGCCGAGACCGTCGTAGACGTTCAGTCCGCCGAGCTCGACCACGTCACCCACCTTGACCTCGGTGCGAATGAAATGGCCATTCTCGGTGTAGGTGCGCTTGCGGGAGTCGGTTGGATGAGGCTTGTAGCGTCGGTACAAGCGCCCGGGCCCGACTGCGGCAACGACGCCGCGGAGAGGCCGCCCTTGACGTACCACCTCTATCAACGTGCTCGGCTTCCAGTCGAGCGGGCGCAGGAGAATGCGATCCCGGAGCATGCGCAGCTTTGTACCTGCGGGGAGGATGTCACTTGAGTTCGCGAATGTAACGCCGGTGTTCATCTGCCCTCACATCACGGATACCGCTTCGGACGCGCTCAACGTGCGCATGGAATGCTGAGATTTCTGCGTCGGTTAGCGGACGCACACCAACTCCAGAATGCTCGATGTGCGGATACCTAGCATATTTCTTCCGCGCGAAATTCCGATTGCTTGCCTGTCGTTTCATCGTAGTTTTGCAATCAAGTTCACACTCAGGTGATAGTGATCGTCACGGCCTCAGTCGCCGGCCACTCGAACGTCTTGCACCCTTCGTTCGACAGCTCGGACTCCTTGCCGTTCGCAACCGCGCTCACCTGCCAGCACGTCTCACCGGGCTTCAGGCCGCTGTTGACGCTCGTCGATGTGCCCGTGAACTCGGCCACGCGCTGCTTCTCGGCGCCACGCACGCCCTGGTAAAGCCGATAGGTGATCTCGGTATCCGGCGAGATCGGCGTGCCGTCCACGTACTGCACGGGGCGGCTGAAGGTGATCGTAGCCGTGCGCTCCTGCGCGTAGACGCTCACCGCAAACGCTGCCAGGCATGCGATCAGTGTGTACGCGGCTGCACGCCAGAGGATGCTTTGGGCTCGGGTGGTCATGGTTGTCTCCTTGGTAACACAGTGAAATCGTCGGGCAGACCACGAAACACTCCCAGAGCCGCCAAGGCCTGTTCGGTGCTCGTGACATAGGGGACTTGGTGACGCGCGCAGAATTCGGCCTGCTCGCGTTGCCGCTTGTCGAGGCGCGGATCGCCACGGCGGTTTGCTGGACGCTTCACCTCCAGCAGCCTCCACACGTTCGGCGGCCAGGTCGGCGCCCGCACCAGCAGATCCACAGGCCGGCCGACGTGGTGCACCTCAAAGTGCAGCGCCCGCAGTTCGTCCACGATCTTCTGCGTCGGCGCGTCGGGCTTGTCGGAACGTCGCTTGTAGCTCACCACGCCACCCCATTGCACCGGCACTCGGCGTAGGGCTTCGTGCATGTGGGGCACCAGTCGGGATTGCGAGCAACTGGCGGAGGTTGGGCGGCTCGCTCCCTCAACGGCGACGGCTCAACACCGCCCTCGCGGCAGAATCGGATGATGTGCTTCCAGTCGGAATCTTTGCGCGCCTGTCGCATCGCCAGCAGCAGGCAGTTGCGCAGTGCTGATTCGCGATCTGCGGCAAGCTGCTTGTAGTACGCGTTCTCCGCCATCACCACCGCATGGGCCGACTCGGTGCGGGTCAGGTCGCGGCGTAGCTCCTCATTCTCAGCCACCCTCGCCTCTCGGGTGCCGACTTCGCGGGCGAGTTCGTCCCGGAGGTGCTGGATGTACGGGTCGATCTCTGATGCGTAGTAGATATCGTCCTGCACAGCCTCGCACCACACAGGCCAAGGTGCATCATTCACATCCTTTGTCGGGAGTTGGTCGGTCACTTGGGAAGCTCCACCAGCTTCACGTCCGCTCGACAGCCGAGCGCGATCGCGATGTCTTGCAACGTCTGCAACGTCATGTTGCGCGATCCATTCAGCAGCTGCGTGACGTGCGCCTTGCTGCGCCCGAGGCGCTTTGCAAGTTCAGCTTTCGACACTCCTGCGGCCTGCATGCGCGCCCAAATGAGTTCCGACGTATCGACCTTCAGCGTCTCGCGCAGATACCAGCGCTTTGTCTCCGGGGACGAATTTACCCATTGAACCAACGGCGAGACCTGATCCTTTGTCGTGCCCTTCGACGGGAGATGGTCGGTCATGCCGCCGCCCTCTGACTGACGATCGCATCCACTGCTGCAATCCTCTGCCCGATCCATCGCATAATCGGCACCGCCATGGAGTTTCCTAGCGCCTTGTACCGCGGCGAGTCCTTTGCTGGCTTGCCTCGGTACGGGATCAGTGTGTAATCGTCCGGGAAGCCTTGCAGCCGCTCGCACTCTCGAGGCGTCAGGCGACGCACGCCTGTCTGCATCGGAAAGCAGTTGCGAACACCGGGATTGTTGCCAGCAGTCGCGCCGCCTGATCTATACATCTCGGCCGTGAGCGTGTGCGCAATGAACGTTTCGCTTTCGGCGTCGATGCGACCAGAACCGCCCTTGGCATTCAGACAGTGAGCGACGAGGTTGTTGCCTTGGGCTTCTCGATTGCTGCCACCTCGGTCAACGCGCGTAGTAACCGGGAGGGCAGCTTCTTGCCCCGCTTCTCGGCTCGGCGCAGGATGCCCCGACAGGCTCGCGCGCTCAAAAAGTACCGCTGCGGCACTGGGCCAACCTCGAGCACTTGCGACAACGAACACACGCTCGCGCTGCTGGGCCAGGTTGAAGTATTGAGCGTCAAGGCTTCGGTAGGCCCACCCATACCCGAGTTTGCCCAACGCCCAGACAAAGGCTCCAAAATCTCGTCCTTCGTTGGTAGACAGGACGCCGGGGACGTTCTCCCATACCAGCCAGTCGGGGCGATAGCGTGCAGCGATGGCAAGATAGGTGAGCATGAGGTTGCCACGCGGGTCAGCCAGTCCCTTTCGGAATCCCGCAACGCTGAAGGACTGACAAGGGGTTCCGCCAACGAGAAGATCGATGTTTGCATCCGGCCACTCTCTGAATTTGGTCATGTCGCCAAGGTTGGGCGTTCCGGGGTAGTGATGCGCGAGCACGGCTGACGGGAATGCATCAATCTCGCTGTACCAGAGAGCTCGCCAACCGAGCGGATGCCACGCCACAGTCGCAGCCTCAATCCCGCTGCACACGCTCAGATAGCGCATGCGAGAGAGCTGATCCTTTGTCGTGCCCTGCTCGCTCATGCTCGCTCCAGTTTCTTTTGCCTGTACGCGGCGCGATCCTTCGCCAGCTTCTCCCGATGAACCTCGCACATCGCCTTCACGATCTCTTTGTCGTAGCCGGCGTCAATGTGCCGGCCGCTAGGCGCGTAGGCGTTGTACCAAGTGCCGTGCTTGTTATCGGCCCAGGTGATGCGATAGCCGTGTTCGTCGCGGGCTTCGCGCTTGGCGGGGTCGGCGGTCCAACTCATTGCATGCTCCCGATGAACAGCATCGGCGGATCAAACTTGCCGCGCAGGAACTGGCCGCTCTTGTGCATGTACATCTGCACCTTGCCGATCCAGTTGGCCGGACGAATGCCGCGGTTCTTCGCGATGACCAGCAAGCCGTCCGGCGCGTCGATCGCCTTGTCTTCGTTCACGTCGCGCCACACGATGAACACGTGGTGCGCCTGGTCGGTCAGCGCGCCGGTGCCACGGATCGATTCACGGCCCGGCACCTGCGTCTCGTCGACCTTCACGATGTGATGCACGAGGTGAATGTGGATGTTCAGCTGCATCGCGTAATTGGTCAGCTGATTGGCGAATACGCGCTGGCCTTCGTAATCGTCCTGCGCCAGCCCGGTACGCATGAGGCTGTCCAGGATGAAGTGCGTGCAGCCCTTCTCCTTGGCGGCGTAAGCGATCAGCGCCAGCACCCGCTGCGGGTCCATCATCCGCGTCTGGTTGTAGAGCCAGATTTTCCCGCTGGCCCAGTTACAGGCCACGTCGATGTACTCGTCCGACTCGCGCACGTCGGTGTCTGGGATGGCGAGCTGTGTGATATCCGCCATCGACTCTTCGGGCGTTTCTTCGAGGAAGGCCGCGCAGACACGCTCACCGCTGCGAGCCAGATGCAACGCGAGTTGCTTGAGCATTCCGGACTTGCCGTGAAAGTTGATGCCGGCCCAGATGCTCATGTGGCCGCCCGGCAGTCGCACCTTGTCGCTCAGCCCGTTCCACGGCAGCGTGGCGCCCTGCCTCGCCCCGCGGCCGTGCAGCACGTCGCTGATGCTGGCCACCAGCGTGCGCGGATCCACGAAGCGCTGCGTGTCCTCTTCGGTCAGCACATACCGATCCCAGTCGATCGGCGTTTCGCGAATCAGGACTTTCGCCAGCGCGTTCATGCCACCATCCCCCAGCCGTCAGCATCGAACACCTGCACCGATGGCATATCGCTCACGCGCGTCGTCAGCCGCACCGGGTTGGCGCGAAGGATCGCCGCCGAGAAATCCGCCAGCTCCGGGCCCGTCGCACGGCGTAGCCACAGGTACGCCCACAAGCCGGCGAGCGGTGACCAGTCATGATCGAAATCCCGTGCGTTCCGGACGCGAATCGCCAGCACGCCCACGTCCTCGGTGAGCTGCGCCGCCTTCGGCCAGTTGTCCGTGATGAACACGGCGAGCTCGGGGGCCTGCCCGCGCTGCCGGAGTTTCGCGAGGAGTCGCAGTTCGTATGGCGTCATATCGCCCCCTTGTACGGATCCTTGTGGGCGCCGTTGGCCTTCTTCGGCGTCGGATTCCAGTCTTCGAGAAACCCCCGATTGGTCCCCAGGAACGTCGCGGCCTGTTGCACGAAGGACGTACCTTCTTTGCCCTCGGCGCGGACATACGCGGCGTAACGCTCAACCCCGGCGAGAATTGCTTCCGGCGAATGGCCCTCGCGAACGCGGGCCCGGAAGTGATTCAACGCGTCCTGCCAGCGATGGCTTCCGCTGCGCTTTGGGAACACTGCGCGTATCCGGTCGAACACGGACGAACCTTGTTCGGCGACGGGCGAACCTTCGCTGCCGGAGGCTTGCGCAATCAGGGAAGGGGAATCAGGAATCAGGAATCCGGAATCAGCACGGTCAGAGGCCGATGCATGCTCCAAGCATGGCTCATCTGCCCCAGGCTTACCGCCCATGCATGAGCCTTCTGCCCCAGGCATTGGCGGAATAACCGATTCCGGCTCTTTATGATGCGGATTCTGATGCTTTTCGAAGTTCAGGATCTGGACGTACCGCTTCCCGTTGACCTCGTATCGAGCAATGAATCCGTTTTCTGCAAGCCAGTTGAGCGAGACGGACGTACCTTCAAACGCTCGACCTGGATTGATATCGAAATGGATCTTGGCGGGCCGATCTTCCAATCGACCGCGGCGATCCGCCAAACACCACAGCCCTGCGAACACGACTGTGTAAATCGGGTCTGCTATTGCCAGCAGCTCGTTTTTAAAGAGAGAGGGTTTCAAGTTTCTGGCGCGCATCAGTGCTCGGTGGCGAAAATGTCTCTATTGGCTTTAGCGGCCTGGGCCCACGACGCCCACCCCGGCGAGAGCATGCTCATCACCTCGAGAAACACGGATGAGTTCTCGCAGCGTTCAACCGCTCGACGTAGCTCATGCATCTGGACGCCGTTCATTTCGGCGTCACGCAGCATGAACATAAGCAGGACCTTGCTATCAAAGCTTTCCGCCATGTTTGGAAAGCGCCGAGTGGCAATCTCGTATAATTCACGCAGAACGTGCTCCGCAGGCGGCAGCACATAAGCCGCTTCCTCCGCAGTGAGCTGAGTCGCTGACTTGCCTGCATTGCATTCAATGCAGGCCGTCACGAGATTGGTCTCATCGCACCTACCGCCGCGACTGAACGGAATGACGTGATCAAGCACGAGTTCAATATGGGCAGCAGAGCGGCCGCAATACCGGCAGCGAAACCCATCCCGGCGCATGATCGAAAACCGCACGGCGGCTGATATCGACTTTCTGCTCAACGCAAACCCCTCTCGCGTTCCATCTGCTCGATGCGCTCGGGTGACCGCATGCCATGCAGTCGCTTCAGTTCTTCCCATGCCGACCGCTGCTCGGCAGGCGTCAGCGCCGTGGCGATCAGGCCGGCCTGGAAGTCGATGCGGCGCTCGAGCTCGGCGTCGGTATCGTGTGCCTCGGGACTTATCACGCCGCCCTCTTCTGCCGCCCTTCAGCGAGCCAGTACTGCTTCACGTGGGCGCCATCGGGCGTCTTGTGCCATCGCGACTCGATGCGATAGCCCATGTCGCGAAGCTCTCTGCATCGCTGCCAGAGATTGGCGATGCCCAATTCGGTGAAGGCCGGCGCGCGAGTGATGTACTTGCGGCGCTTGAGGTAGGCCAACAGGCGTTGGTTCTGAGTTAGCTGGTCACAACTCATGATCTGGTCACCCTCTCCAGAGATTCGGATCCGGCCGACGCCACCAGTGTTCGAGCTGCGAATACGGGCTGTTGCCTGGCATCGGGCGCCATTCCGTTTTCACGGATCCACAGCGGCGGCAATACTTCACCTCGATTCCATCGGCGCATCCCTCAAGAATGTCAGCTGCCACCATCTCGCCGGGGTGGTCGCAGCGACGCTGCAAGAAGGACAGAATCTGGTCTTCGATGTAGCGGATCATGCTGTCACCTCATAAAACGCCGGGCCGGTCACGAGCACCGGCCGGCTGAGGGCCGCACGGGGGGATAACAGCGCGGCGGTCGAAATCATCAGGCCGCTACCTTTTCTTCCAGATCGATCACATCGCCATCGGGCAGATAGGCGGCGATCACGGTGTACTTGCGAGATGGCTCGTGAGTGCAGCTGTGGTGCTTCAGGTAGTCGTACTGGCGGTTGGCCATCTGGCCGCCGCCCGGCCCATACTTCGTGTAGTTCGCCCAGGTGTTGTAATCCTCGGGCTTCATGCTGAAGAACGCGCCAAGCTGGCAGTCGCACATTGCGTGCAGCGACCGGATTGAATGTTCACCAGTCCACCAACAGAACACGCGAGCGCGATGAACTTTCTTCGTTCTGTTCTCGCGGATATCGAACTCGTAAAACATCGGATCAGTGCGACGTGACATAGCTATCTCCTAAATGTTTGATTTATCGACGGCTCCGGCTCATTCCGGCATCTGCCGCCCGAGATCCGTCGTCTTCCGTATCGTCTCCGAACAGTTCCGGCTGGATTCCGTGGGCTTGGAGCTTCTTAGTTGCTAACTTGTAGGCATGCGCTTTTTGCTTCGCCCAAGCCCTCAGAACCTCGCGAGAAATCGCGGCCTTGTCCTTACGCTGGACGGCAGCTTCGACTTCGAGCCACATATCTGTGGACTCGTCGACGCTGGTGCGGAGGTCTTTGAGAGGGAGGCTCATTTAGAAGCCTCGCCCATTTGGCATAGGGGGAATGCTCAAAACAGCACTCCCGCTTTTGCACATTCTGTGACAACCGGTTGTTTTGACAACAAATGCGAGATCGCATTGCGCAAGCGCCGTCAACGACCTCGCCGATATGCATCTAATATTTGCGACGCCCGTCACGGTTTCGGCTCCACCCTCACGAGCATGCGTGAGTCATTCCCTGAACTGAGTCGCAGGGATAACGGCTCAGGTTGCGTCACGTGGCTCAGCGTGGAAACTCCACCGAGTGACAAACTCAGTGGGGTAGTACGAGATGAAGGTGACGAAGAATCACGCACGCTTGCGGCTCATCAAATCAGATGACTTCGACTTGTGCAGTTCATACAGCTTTAATGCCGCGTCGCCGCTTGGCACGGCCGTGCGCCCCTGCTCGATGTCGCTGACAGATGAAGGTGCCAGCCCAATGACTGCGCCAATTTCGGCGAGTGTCATCCCGGTAGACCGAAGGTCTGCGATGCGCGATGCCCATGTGCTCATGTGTCATAGTCTACGGGATCCCGTAGACGGAACGCAACGGCCATCCGTTACGGAAAGCCGTGATACTCTGTTCATGCCGAACAGACCCACAGACCTGCCGCGATTCGACCTCCTCGGGGACAGAATCGTTTATTGGCGAGAGCGCCGGGGCATGACTCGGTCGCAGCTCGCACGTCTGGCCAAGGTGCCCTATTCCACCCTGGCCGAGATCGAGAGCAACAAGCAGAAGTCGACGACCAAGATCACCCAGCTGGCAGGCGCGCTTAGGGTCAACGCTCACTATCTGGCCACGGGTAAGGGCAATCCAGAAGACTTGACCTCAGGCCCGGCCGAAAGTGACAGCTCGGATTGGCCCTTCCCTATCGACCGCTCAGAGCTTATGGATCTCGACGAAGTCGAGCTTGAGCTTGTCGGCCTGAAGCTCCAGAAGATCGTCGATGAAATACGAGCCAAGCGGCCCCGCCAGAGAGCCCGCAAAGTAAGCTGAGGATTATCGTCAAATAGAACCCGGAGTGACCCTCCGGGTTCTTTTTTGCGAGAAACTTACGGAACCCCGTTGACGTGACTTACGGGATCCCGTAGAGTTACCGCAACAGCTAATCGAGACGCACCAAGCGCACCGGAGAGACAGCATGAGCAAGAGCACCATCGCGACCGCCGAAGCCGATGCGGCCTACGAGGCCGGTCACTGGGCGCGTGCCGCCGCCTTGTACCGAGAAATCATGGACAGCATGCCGCAGTCGACCCGCAAGGATCGCCAGGAGTGGCATCGCATCGCTCGCTTGCAGGAGAGCGCCGCGAGTTCGGCTGCCTTCATCCGCTGCGTGAAGCACTGAGAGGTCCGGCAAATGATTCCCGCCGACACGAAAGTTCGCCCCCTGCTCCACTACGCCGCCGACAGCGCGACCGCCGAGTGGCTGGCCGCGATGCGCGAGATGGAGACCGAAGGTGCAACCACCCCGGCGCAGCGTACGTACCACGTGCCGGCGTCGATGGCGGCCGAGCTGCTGAGCGAGGTGGCGCCGTGAACAAGTTCACGCCTGGAAAGTGGGATGTTTCGGCGAAGCGAAAAAACCTAGTGATAGGGCCTCGCGGGCACGCACTTGCCGACTGCAAGTTCAGCCATAGCGCAACGAATCGTCAGCTTCCGACCGCGAGCGAATGTATCGCCAACGCCCGCCTGATCGCCGCCGCCCCTGAACTGCTGGCGGCAGTGGAAGGCTTGCTGAACGCACTGCCGAGCGCAACCACGCATCCGGCGATACAAGCCGCTCGCGCCGCCATCGCCAAAGCCACGGAGCCACAGTCATGACCCTTCTCGACGACACCTGCGACATGACCCTTTGGGATGCCATCCAGTCTGGCGATGTGCGGGCTGTCGCAAAGCAGTTGCATCCCCGAGCCGCAGCAACCGCCGATAAGTCGCACGTGATAGACGCACGGCTAGAAGGCTCATCCCCCACTGACGACGCCGGGACTGCAGGCGTCGTCTCTTCCGACTACGACGGCGCGCCCTACTGCAGCCACTGCGGAGCCAAGGGCGCTCAGTGGTGCAGCTGTGGGCCAATAGCGGAGACGGAGTGATGGCTGGTGGCGGCTGAGAAGGCGCTGAAGTTTCGCTAACAGATCGGGAGCAGCTCAATGTTTGGCAAGCCACTCCTCCAGATGCGCGAACTTGATAGCGCCAGGCTCTTGCAGCGCTCCCGAGGCGAACCGGCGCACCCAGTTGTAGTGCACGCCAAGCGCCTTGGCGATCTCCCGATGCTGCCCAACACGGGACTTCACATCTTCTCTGGCCTTTTCAATGCGTTTTTCTATGCTCATTGGTGTTGACATTATCGTGGCAACGACGCTACTATAATAGCACGAAACGGGAAATGAACCATAGTCCCTTTCTAGGAGCCTCCCATGTACACCATCTCCTTCATCTCTCCCGAAACCCTCTCCGAGGTCCAGGCCCTGGGTGTCTGGGAGAGCGAGCGGAAGGCTCGCAACTGCGCATCTTCTCTCCCTTACCGCAACGTCCGTGTGTGGCGCGGCCAGCCTGGGGAGGCGCTTGTCGCCTCCTACAACGAGCAGTGCGATGCCGAGCGCTTCGGCGACTCGTGCGCCGTCTGCAAGTCCGCGGAAACGGATCTTGGCGCTGTCGTTCAATCCAGCTGAGGGCTGGCCGATGGACCAGCAACACAACCAACTCGTGGCCTACTGCCTCGACCACCCGGACGAGGCCGCGCAGTGGATCGCCGAGCTTCGCGCCGCGCTCCAGGCATACGTCGACCATGCCAAGTCGTATCCGACCTGGGGGAGGCCCGGCAGCCCGTTTCGGCTGCGGCTGGAGGCTGGCGAGCGGGCGCTGAAGTTTCGCTAACAGATCGAGAACAGGTCTATGGACATCAAACAGGCGAAGCAGGAATTGGACGAGATCGTCGCGGAGATCGAGCAAGACGGTTTTGCGTCGCTCGACTACGAAGACCTCCCCTGCTTGCTGAAGGCGCTTGCAGCGCTTGAGACCTGCGAAACCCTTGGCGGCAGATAGCCAAGTCCACGAACGAAGTTGAACCTTTTAGGAAACAAACATGAACAAGCGAAAAGTCGCGCTCTTTCAGCGCATCGGCTGGGTCGATCATCGGTGCACATGGTCCTCTGAGGCTGGCACATCTGACGAAGATTCAGACGAAACCATTCCCGATGGATACGTCCGCCTCTCGCCGTGGCTGGAGATCGAGTTTCCGACATTGGGCAGCGACGACGTCATCAACGCCCAGCTCGCGCAGCTCGACAAAGCCGAGCAGAAGGCGCGCGAGGAGTTGCAGCAGAAGTTGAACGCCATCGATGACACGCGCCGAAAGATCCTGGCGCTGGCGTTCAACCCGGCTGCCTAAGTCTGGAGAAAGGATGTGAGCGCCGCCAACGATGACAAGTTTGTCGATGCCCCGAAGACGATCACCGCGAGCGATCGTTGGCAGGCGCTGGTACTGGCCAAGATGAACGAGGAGCGAGCAGAGCTATGCGCGAAAGATCAAGGCCCGTTGCGGGTGCTCTTCGAGATGAATGCGAAGTTCCTCATGAGGGTAGCCGAATGAAGCTTTTCAGGTGGGTGAACAATCACCACTATTTCGACTGGTGCGTGCTCATGGAACGCATTTGGCGGGCGCGCATCGCAAAGAATCCGAAGACGGCGCGGGCCGAGCGGTCGCTGGCCGAGTTTCACCGGCAGCACCCCGACCACGTCGTGAACTTGGCGCAATGGAGGCTGCAACGTGCACGCCGCCGAGCCGCCGGATGACTGGCTAGAGCGCACCATCCGCCGGATGGAAAGCGACCTCGCCCACTGGAACAAATACGGGTGCTGCCCGAAACGAAAGGTAATCAAACATGAGCATTTTTCAGAAAGCTATGACAGGTCACAGTCACCTCAAGGCCGGCATCATGGGCTTGGCGGGCAGCGGCAAGACCTATACCGCGAGTAGCGTGGCCATCGGCCTCGTCGGCTACATGAAGCAGCGAGGCGTACAGATCAAAAACACGGTCGCGTTCATCGATACCGAGAACGGTGCGGCGTGGGTGATGCCCCGGTTCAAGGAAGCCGGGATTGAGCTGATGGTGGCCCGCACCCGTGCCCTGTCGGATCTGCGCGAGGGTATCAAGTGGGCCACGGCCAACGCCGACGCGCTGATCATCGACAGCATCACGCACTTCTGGACGATCTTCTGTGACGAGTACGCCACGAAGAAGAACCGCAGGCGCGGGCTGGAGTTCTCCGACTGGCGCGCGGTCAAGCAGGACTGGCGCGAGAACTTCACCGACCTGTATCTCAATTCCCCGTTGCACATTCTGATGTGCGGCCGGCAGGGATACGAGTATGACATGCAGGTCAACGACGCCGGCAAAAAAGAGCTGGTGAAGACCGGCGTGAAGATGAAGGCCGAGGGCGAGACCGGTTTCGAACCTTCCCTGCTGATGCAGATGGAGCAGGAGCAGACATTGAAGGACGGCTCGGTCCAGAGCATCGACCGCGTCTGTTACGTCCTGAAGGACCGCTCGACGTTCCTGGACGGCAAGATCCTCCGCAATCCTTCGTTCAAGGACTTCCTGCCGCACATCAAGACGCTCGACATCGGCGGGGCTGGCCCGACGATCGACACCACACGCGACAACGGCGACCTGATCACCGAGGACGGCGATTCAGCCTGGAAGGCGCGCGAGACACAGCGGGAAATCGCGCTCGAGGAAATCCAGGCCGAGCTTGACCGAATGTTCCCTGGCCAGAGTGCCGACATGAAAGCGGCCCGAGGCGACTACATCGAGCAGGTCTTCGGCACGCGATCCAAGACGGCCATCGAGAAAAAGCACCTGGCCGAGCTCCAGGAGGCGCGGAACACGATCTGGCTGAAGTCTCGCGGTCATGCCTACGGCGTCCAGCCGCCCGAGAAGTTCGACGAGGAAGTCCCGATGACCGAGCAGCCGAAGGACGCGGCATGAGAGTAATCCGTCGCAAGCGCTGCCGTGAATGCAAAGTGGAAAAGGTTGTTTCCCGATGCAACTTCTATCGGACCTCTGCACGCAATCGTGACGGCTACATGAACGTGTGCAAGGTCTGCCACGACGCCTATATGCGCGAGATTCGCGAGCTGAAGCGGGAGCAGTACAAGGCGATGGCCAAGCGCTACAACGCCAGGCCGGATCAGCGAGCCCGACGCGCGGCCTACGCGAAGACGCCGCGGGGCCAAGAAGTGCAGCGTGCCGCATGGCGTCGATGGAAGAGGTTCAAAGCGTTGGAGTCCAGAGCGTGAACATCTGCCCCACATGCGGCCAGGACGTGAAGCCCAAGGGCCGCCGCCGAAGCCATGAACAGAATCGGTACCTCTGGGGATGCGTCTACGCGACGATCCTCCAGCACATGCCCGGCTGGGATGCTGAGGACCTGCATGAATATTTCCTCGGCGAGTGGAGCGGATGGGAAGTCCTGGAAGGCTTCGGCCGAAAGCGCATGCGCCCAATTCGGCGCAGCTCGAAACTGAAGACGACGGAGTTCATGGACTTCATCGCCTTCATCCAGCGACGCATGGCTGAGCATGGCGTGTACATTCCGGACCCGAACGAGGAGGTGCCGCATGCCGCGTAACCTCCGCCAACTCGCTGCGGGCCAGCCGTGCTACCTGCGCTTGCAAGGCTGCAGTCACGACCGTGAGCAGACCGTGCTGTGCCACATCCGTCGAGGCGGCATTGCTGGCGTCGGTCAGAAACCTTGTGACGCCGCGGCGTTCCCGGCGTGCGAGCGTTGCCACGGCATCTTCGACGGCCGTTACCGATCGAGCTACACCCGCACCCAACTCGACGCCGAAGCGCTCCGCGCGCTATGCCAATGGCTGGCGTACTGTTGGGAGCGCGAGTACATCATTCCCGGAGGGTTGGCAGCATGAGCAACCGAGAGCAAGGATCACCCGAGGACCTAGTCGACCGTTTGCGGCTCGGAGTGGTTGGCATACCGACCAAGTACGCGAAGTTGCTTGAGAGCGCGGCTGACTGCATCGAGCAATTGCGCATGCCGCCAGCCAAGGTGATCGAACTTTCCGAAGGCTTCGACGGTGCGGATACAACGGCTCTGATCAACGCCCTGTGCCGGCGCATCGAAGGCCAGCGCAAACACATCAATGCGCTTGAGCGGAAGCTTGAGGAGAAAGAGTGATGCCAGGCGTCGGCGGACTCACGCTCGCGCGAAAAATCATCGCCGAGGACGAGCGCCGCAAAGCCTTATCGCAGGGCAAGCGCGATGAGTGACTTCAGCAACCGAGAGCAAGGATCACCCGACGAGTTGGTCGAAACATTGACCGTTCCCGGCGCAATGCTTGTGGCTGATTCGACCGTCTACGATCCGGGCGACATGCACAAGATCGCGCTGAAGGTCCTGGCGCACGAATTGCGGCGTCTGCGCGTGGCCACGGAAGACATCAGCCAGCTCCGCCTGACTCCGCCGAAGACCCGCGCCCAGCTGCGCCATGCAGTCGCTGGCGTCGATTGGAGGAAAGTCAAATGAACGAGCAACTTCCCTCGGACTCCTTGAGCATCGAGCACGAGCGCAGGATCACGCGCTGCAGGACGTGCCAGGCGCGGATCGTCTGGCTGAAGACTGCGGCCGGCAAAAACATGCCGGTGGACGCCGACTCGGTTGAGCCCGGCGACGAGACATTCGAGTACGGCCGGCACGTATCGCACTTTTCCACGTGCAAGCAGGCCGACCAGCACCGGAGGAGAAAGGTGAGCGACGAGATCGGGAGAAGATGTGATGAGCGAGCAATCGAATCCGCCGCAACGATGAGTGAGAGCAAGCACACGATCTACGAATCCCGAGCCAGCACCCACGCCGACGACTGCTGGTCGTGGGGGGCTGGGCATTACAAGTGCGCTGTTAGGAAGATCGAGCGCCTGCGGACCGAGAATGCGCGCCTGCGGGAGGATGCGGCGCGGTATCGCCTGCTGCGCAAGGGAGCCGTCGAGGACGTTGCGGTTGTGCGCGGCCTGGGAGCGATGGACTACGGAATGAGCGCGGTTGTTTGCACGTACTCGGACGAACTCGACGGCGATGACCTGGACGCCGCCATCGACCAGGCGCGCGGGAAGGGGGTGCAGTCGTGAAAGCGATGACTGACCGCTACGAACGCATCCGCGAGGCGCTGGCGATGGGGCCGACGCCGGGGCTGTGGTCCGTCCGACACGATTACGTTGTGCAGGCCAAGTCGTTTGATGAAGGTCGCTTGGTGCCTATTGCACAGCCCTATGGCCTCAGGATGGACGGTGGCGACCTCTTTGCCAACGCCGCCCTGATCGCCGCCTGCGACCCCGACACGATCCGCGAGCTGCTCGCCGAACGCGACCGACTAGCCGCCGAGAACGCGAGGCTGCGGGAGGCGAAAGCATGACCGAGCGCCGCACTTACTGGCAGCGCCTGAAAGACCACCCGGGGGTTCCTGTAGCGACCTTCATGACGTTCGCTGGTTTGTTTGCCGGGATGGATCGTGGAGTCTGGTTCGCGGTTTTCGCCGCGTGTTTCGTCGGAGGTTGGTGCTGGGGACTTGTTTTGTGGAGCAATAGGAGTCGGGAATGAATGTGAACGACTTGGTCGAGAGGCTGCGGTCCGTGAAGTGGGAAGTGACCGACGATTGCGGCCGGATGCCGGACGACCCGACGCACAAGTGCGTGTTCGTGGACATGCGCCCCGACGACTTCCGGGTGGCGCCCGCCATCGCTAAAGCGGAGGACCGCAGAGATGAGTGATCGTGATCCGCTGCTCGCGATCCTGCGCGGGCTACACGACGCCCTCGCGCAGCTGGCTGATACAACGCATTGGGCGGCCGAGCGGGCGCGCGAATCATTGGCTGAGGTCGATCGATTGCTGAGAGAACAAGAGCAGGCAGACGAGCCCGACGACGACGGGCCGTACCCGGACCGGCGGTGCACTGGGTTTTGACTGCCGCCCGAGAAGCGGCGCGCCGTGGTGTCGCGGGCTGCTCGGGTTGCTGAAATAACATTCGAGAGTCGAGGAACATGAGCGAAGCGATTCAAGCGTTCCCGTTGCAATGGCCGGTCGGCTGGCGGCGCACCGAAGAATGGCGGCGCGAGCGAGCGAAGTTCGGCAAGACCGAGCGGCACTTCTTCAGCTCAGGCACCGGCAGCTACATGCGCAAGCGCGATCTCTCTGTCGCCGACGGCGTGCAGCGCGTGCTCGAGGAGCTCGGCCGCATGGGTGTCACGCGCGACGACGTGGTGATCATCACAAACATTCCGACGCGGCTGGACGGATTGCCTCGCAGCGATCGCACAGCCGTCGATCCCGGCGTCGCGGTGTATTGGCGCAAAGGGAAGGACACGCGCTGCATGGCCATCGATCGTTACGACCGCGTGCAGGACAACCTGGCCGCGATCGCCGCCACGATCGAAGCGATGCGTGCGATCGAGCGCCATGGTGGTGCCACAATTCTCGACCGCGCGTTCCAGGGATTCACCGCGCTGCCGGCGCCGGAAAGCTGGTGGCAGGTTCTCGGTCTCTCCAGCCCGAACGTCACTCGCGAGCAGATCGAGCAGGCGCACCGCTCACTCATCATGAAACACCACCCGGACCGTGGCGGCGGCGATACCGAGCTCGCCGCCCGCATCAACCGTGCCCGCGACCAGGGCCTGGAGGCGCTGTCATGAGAATCGCCTGCACTCCTGACGAGTTGATTGAGATCACCGGCAAGCGGCAGGGCGCGGCCCAGATCCGGGCCCTGCGAGCCATGGGCATCGAGCACCGCATGCGACCCGATGGCACCCCGTTCGTGCTGCGCGCGCACGTGGAACATTTGCTCGGAGGCGTGCAAGCTACGACAGGCCGGTCGACAGAACCTGTCGGCGAGTGGGAGCCCAATTTCCAATTCCTGCGTCATGGCACCTAGAAAACGTCTGAAGCAGAACCTAGGTCTGCCGCTCCGGTGGCGGCACACCCGCGGAGCCTATTACTACCAGGTGCGCGAAGCCGAGCGGCCGTTCTTCGACGGAAAGTGGACATTCAAACTGGGCAAGACACTCCCGGCCGCGCACCTTGAGTACGGTCGGCGACTCGACGCCATGAAACAAGCGCTGGCGGCCCAGGGCATCGCTGACAGCAGTGAAGAGTTGCGGACGGTCCTGCAATTGCTCGATCGCTATGAGCGCGAGGTGATCCCGAAGAAGGCGTTGCGCACGCAGTCCGACAACGTCCGCTACTTGGTCCACCTGCGGAAGTTCTTCAGCGGACCGCCGCCGGCGCTCATCGTCCAGGTCAAGGCGAGACACGCGTATGCGTACGTGGATTGGCGGGTGAAACAGGGTGGTGGGAGACGGTCAGCCAGGCTGGAATTCGCGCTGCTCTCGCACGCCTTCACCTACGCGCTGCGGTGGGGCGCACCAGGGCTGAACGAACACCCGTTCGTCGACAAAGTGCGATTCGAAGGCGACGAGAACTCAAAGCCGCGCGATCGCTACGTGGAGGACTGGGAGCTCGAGGAGGCGCTGAGGTTGCCGCCTCGGCGAAAGCGGGGTTCGGTGCGGATGCTCCAGGCGTATATCCGCATCAAGTACCTGACTGGCCTGCGCCGCGCCGACATGCTTCGTCTGCGTCCCGCCGATTTCACCGAGCAGGGCATCTACGTCAAGCCCAGAAAGACGGCGCGCACTACCGGCCACAGCAAGACTATCCTGTGGACGGACGAGCTGCGAGCGGCGGTCGAAGAGGCAAAGCGTGCGCGCCCGGTGGATATCTCACCGTGGCTGTTCTGCGACAAGGATGGCAAATGCTACGTCGACGAAGATGGCAAGCCATCTGGATTCGACAAGCTCTGGCAGCGGTTCATGAATCGGCTTCTGAAGGAGACGAAGATCACGAAGCGATTCACTGAGCACGACATCCGTGGCAAGACCGGGAGCGACGCCGAGACCGACGTGGACGCTGCCCGGCAATTGGGGCACGCAGACGTTGCTGTCACGCGGCGGCACTACCGTCGTCGAGGCGAGAAGATCCGGCCGCTGGCACGGAAGATCTAGGCCGGCGTGTGTACTATTGGCGCAAGCAACACCGGGGAAAATTGAAAGCAATTCGCCCGAAATCTGGCGTGGAATAGTACACGAGATGCGCGCATCTGCTTGATTCAGAAATCGAAATCATGAAGTGGTCGGCCTTATTTGTAATCAGGGGGTCGGGGGTTCGAGCCCCTCAGCCGGCACCACCATACAAACACTTACACGCATCCCGCACGACCCTGTGTACTATTGAAGAGGATGTGTACTATTCAAAATGGATGAACCGAAGCCTGCAGGGACCCGCAGCGCCCCAGACGACGTTACACCTCGTGATCATCTCGAATACTGTTCCGGCCTGCGGGCCGGCGAGATTTGCGCGCTCACATGGGACTGGTGCCGGGCTGATGGCCGGCGTTTTTATTGCGTCGCCGCTTCCAGCCGAGCCTCGGACGCCAGCGCCATAGCGCGCACCTGCGCGGTCTCTTCCTCATTCAGCGTCTCTCGGCCCTCTGCTCGCATCCGCTGGACGATCTGCGCCAGGGTGTTGATATGCGCCGTCGCCTGGACGATCAGCGCGAGAATGTCGACGGCAGTCATGGGTGGCTCCGTTGCATGAGGTAGGCGCAGTTGGGCTCGGCCGGTCGGTCGGCGCACAGCAGATCCTGAGCGGCGCGCAGCAGGTCGAGCGCATTCGTCAGTTTGTCCTCGCCGAGCTGGCCGGATAGCGTGCTGGCCAGATCAACCATTTCGCGGGCCGACCGGGTGTATTCGAGCACCTCGCGGCCGTCCTCCTTCGATACGACGCCTGCATTGACCAAGATGGTCGCGGTGTCGTTCGTGATGCTGACGCCGGTATACGCGGCAGCGATGCGCTCGCCGAACGTCTTTGGCGCTGGGACTGTCACGCACCCGGCCAGCAACAGCAGAAGGCTACACGCCAGAATCTTGCGAACCATCATCTTGCTCCTTTGGCGCAGGCAGCGCCTGAATGTATCGAATGACCATCGCCGCAATGCCGATCAGCGACAGCACGCGGCCCGCTGCTTCGGGCCCGAGCCACGAGAGCAGCACATCGGACTGTGCCTGTACCTCGCCGAGGATGAGCAGCAGCAAGCCGCCCAGGACGATCGGGTCGCTCAATCGCATCTTCAGGTCGCGGAAAGTCATGCTTTCTCCTGTGTGCCGGCCACAGGCCGGATGATGAGTTGATGCGTGTCTCGCCCGAGCACGTTGCGCAGCCGATCCATGGCGATGCGGCTGTCGACCACCATGAGCTGCTCGGCGGCGTGGTGCATGCCGACGGCGATGCAGCCGATCACGTCCTGCACACTATTGCCGACGTGAATGAGGATCGCCGTGCGGCCCCACGGCTGCCCTGGCGGGACATCGCCCGGCTGGTAGTAGACGCCGAGCGCGTGATTGATTAGCGCGTACGTGTTGGGGAATCGCTGCGAGGCGTGTGGCCGCACGGTGTACATACCGTCCGGAATGCACGACTCGCGCGGCCGACCGCCTGGCCCGGCAGGGTTCGGGATCCACGGCCGTTCGATGGTCGCGAGCTCCAGTTCGCCGAAGCGCAACATGCCGAGCGTGCAAGAACGCAGGTACGCGAAGCGCGTGAGCTCGCCGATCACGTCAGGTGCTCCCACAGTTTCGTCGCCACCGAGCCGATCGCCGCAGCCACGCCGCCCACCGCCATCAGCATGCGCAGGCCGCCCTTGCTCGCCGCGATCATCGCCTTGATCTCGGCCACATCCCCGCGCAGCGCAGTGACTTCCTTCTGTAGCGTCCGGATGGCCTCGCCGTGGGCGCCGAGATCACGGTGCACGTCTGTCATGACAGGCCCTGCCCGATGCAGTCCCAAGTGTTCGCCGACACCTTCTCGAGATCGGCCCAGCTGCCTTGAGCCATTGCAACGTTCTGGTTCGATACCCCGGAGCCGGTATAAAGATTCAGCGTTACACCGGTGTCTCGTGTGAGTGTGACCACACCGGAACCTCCATTGGTGCAGCGGATCTTCGCGCCATTGGGTATGCTTGCGCCGCCCGCAGGAATCGTCCACGCGTGAGCCGACCCTGACGAGTGATGCACGCTCGCACCTGCGTCCGCAGCTGTGAATGTGTAGTCCTCGTTCTTGATGATTCGCGCCCGGCGCGCAACTGCAGAGAAATTGTGTCGGTACAATGCACGCTCGTAAATGTCTCTATTGAGCGCGATGTCGAGCTTCGTCGTGTTATTGACGTACGTCGAAGAGAGCTGCTCGATCTCGATGAAGTTGCCCGTGATCTGCGTCGAAGGTGTGGCAGTCAGGATGAAATACTGCTGACTCACCGCTCCCGACATGCGATTAGGCCCGATGATGGAGTTGTGTATCGCGTTCAGCTGGATCGCGATGCCCGTGCTCGTCGCGATCTGGTTGCCACTGATCACCGCATCGCCGACAAACTCCAGCCCGTTCTCGGCCCCAATGAGCATGTTGGCGCTGGTTTCGCCCTCCATGTAGTTGCCGCAGAAAGAGAACGCACGAGGATTCACGAGCACCACGTTCGTGAGGTTGTGCTCGAACGTATTGCCGTTCACATTGCCGCCCTGCCCGCGATCCCAATGAAATCCGCGCGCCCCGCGTCCGCACCAATTGCCGGTCACGTCTATCGCATTGCACACAACCGCCCCGGCGTACGCCCCGTTAGATGCGGTTCCCAGCTCGATGAGGCGGCCGCCGTTATTGCGTCCGTTGCAGAAGTTGTTCTTCAGCGCGAAGGACCAGCTGCCGGAGAGAGCGATGCAATTGTTCTCGAATGCCTCAAAGAAGCATTTCTCGATCACACAACCGCGAGTTATGCCGGTAGCCCAAATACCGCGCACGTTGTTGGCGTTGGAAGCAAAACGAAGCCCGACAATCCGCAGATTCTCGAGGAAATTCGGGTTTGCGGTTCTGACCGAGACGACGCCCGGGCCATAGATACCGTCCAATATGGACTGATTGGATGCTCCGCTGGTGCTATCGCCAGATAGCGAAAGCAGAATTGCGCCATTAGTCGGGATCGACGGACTCGCGCGCAGAATTGCGCCATCGCCGATGATTGCTCCCCTTTGAAAATCAAACACCACGGTGTCGCACAAAAAGTCACCGTGTTCGAACACGATATCTGCGCCGCCATACTCACGCGCAACTGCGAACGCTTTCTCGATGGCCGCCGTGTCGTTGGTGACGCCGTCGCCCTTGGCTCCGTAGCGTTTGACGTTGATGTACTCATGTGAGTACGAGAAATTGACCGGAGCGACACCCGCGTCCGCTTCAGCGTCCGATACCACCTGCGTAGGAAACAGCGCCGGGCCTTGCAACTGCCACCGAGCGCCGTCAAAAATCGCAACGTAGACACCGTTCTGCTGAATCTCCCCGCCAGAGAACGCATCAGATGTCTGCCACGTCAGATCATGCGCCGTCCCGCCATTGATCTGTATCGTCGTCGGGCCAGTATTGGTGTGCGCGGCCTTGAATACTACCCGCGTAAAGGCGACAGGCGAGCTAATCTGCGGAATGATCAATGAAATGTTGTTGACCGATCCGATGTCGTCGGCGGCATTGTCGAATGCCTGGGGCGCGACCGTGATGTCATCGACCGTCCAGATTGGACGCGTCGGCGGATCGGTATCGCCCGGTGGCGACAGCACAAACTTGTAGGACTGCTTCGGATCGAGCCACAGCCGACACTCGCCGCGGAAATCGAGAACAATCGGGTTCGTGTTCTGAATGCTGCCGCTAGCGTCCGTGTAGGTCGCAACCTTTGTGGAAGTGCCCGCCTCGTAAGTAAACAGCAGGCCGCCAGCGAGCGGGCGCCCGTTGTTACCGAAGAACTTCTGAATTGGCAGCGGAGACAGGTTCATTTATGCGATCCACGAAACCATGAATCCAGCCGGCAACCCTTTCGTGCCAGAGTTGGTGAATCCGGATGAATTCGGCGGCGCAGTACCGATGTAGAAATCGAACGTGGACATGCCGCTGAAGCCGATCATGCCCATGGCGATGTTCCCGTTATCAGTGACCATTACAGGGACTCTCAATGCAGTAGGCCGGATCTGCAGAGGGACATTCGTAATTGACATCGAGGTGGCATTGCTGGTGCCAGTCAGCGCAGTCGGCGTGTAGAGCGTGACCAATCGTCCAATCTTGTAGTACTGGAGATCTCCGCTCGGCTCTGAGCCATTAGTGAAGCCAAACCAGTCCGGCGTGAATGATCCTGTGACTAGCGCAAGATTCGACTGCGAGGACTGGACCCAAGTATCGGTAGCGACCTTTGTGATGCGCGTGCTCGCATGGCCCGTGACGAGCACCGACCCTTCATCGAAAGTACCGAAGGGGAAGAACGTCACGCCGGCGGCCGGGACGATTTCTACGCCCGCAGCGCCGCTCGCAATGATCTCGATGCTCGTCCCAACAGGGAAAGGAACATCATCATTGGTCGGAATGGTGTAGAGCGTCAGAATGTCATTCGTGGTGTTCTGAACGATGTTGTTTGCATCGCTCAGTTGGAAGGTGTAGTTGCCGTTCTCAGTATTGATCAGCGGCAGGAGCGCCGTCGCCACCAATGTGAAGCCGGTGTTGCGGTAGACGATGAGCGCCACTTGATTGGCCTGCAACTGTCCCAGGTAGAGAGGCGAGCCGTCCTGATTCGTGATCGGCACGGGACCAAGACCGTTAACGTTGATCGTGCTCGGTCCGGTGTTGGTGTTCGACGGAAGCCAGTAGATGACAATGCCGTCGGTGTAGCTCGTGAAGTTCGCAGTGAAGTCCAGCACGTAGGCATTGGCAATGCCGGTGTCGACGCCACCCCAGAGGGTGACGAGCTGCGAATCCACCACGTTGTCCACCGTCCAGATGGGCGAGGACGGCGGGTCTGTGTCATTTGGCGGCGCAAAAACAAACTTGTAGGCCACATTGGGCGGCAGCCAAATGTTCGCTTCGCCCCGGAAGTCGAGGATGATAGGATTGGAATTCACCGCCCCATTGGCCGACTGATACGTATCCAACTTCGTATTCGTGCCGGCCTGATAGGTGAAAATCTTGTAGCCGGCCGCGGGCTTACCGTTGTTCGCGAAGAACTGTTGGCGCAGTACAGGACTGAGAGAGTTAGCCATTGAAGGACTCCCCAGCCAATCGATTAATGGTGATCATTCTGGTCATGACGGTGGTGCGTGAGGTCATTTGGCCGCTATTCCTCTCGCTGATCCGCCGTTGCTGTGGCTGCACCTCCGCGCGAAAGAAGATCGCTCAGCCGCCGCATGCTCGGCTGCCGCGTCTTCGGTAGCGGAGCGGCGGTCACGCCGGGGTTCACGGCATCGCGTACCGCTTGAGCTTGTCGAACCTCTTCGCCGGCCTTGCCAATGATGCGGCCCGCTCCGGTGACCCAATTGGGCAGCATGGAGGTGAGCGCCTGCCCGGTCTCGCTCGCAGCGACATCGCGCACGATGTTTGCGATCTCACCCGCCGTGTTCGAGGTGTTGACGCGACTCGCCGCCGGAATAGAGATCAGGTTCTCTGCCACTCGCCCGACGCGATACAGTTGATCCAGCGTCTTGGGGTTGTCCGCGAACAGCTCCCGGATCCTCGGGCCACGCACGGGATCCTGCAGGATTCGGTTATAGGCGGCTTGCGAGAATTTGCCGGCCTCGTCGCTCGCCTTATTGAGCGCGGCACGCTTCAGCTGGCCCACGGTGGTGTTCTGGAGCATGGCCACGTTTTCTGGACCGATCAGCTGCTTCAGCGCCTTGATTTGCGAGACTGGCGCGCCTTCGATGAATGTCTGAAAAAACTTGTCGGGCTCCGCTTGCTTGGTGCCTTCCACGACCGCCTTGTACGCCGGGTTTTGATCGATCAACTGGAATCGCTGAGCCGCCATCTGTCGCGCTGCCTTATAGGCGTCCATCGACTCCTTGCCGATCGCATCATCGATCGGCGCATCGTTGAGCGCTTTGCGTAGCGCTCCAATCGCCGCACGCTCGGTGTCGTCCTTGGCGCCACGCTGGAGGCCGCCCCATGCACGGTCCAAAAACTGGATGGTATCCACCGTGAGCGGAAGCTTCCCGGAGGCGATGTCGTTGTATTGGCGCCTGATCGTCTCGGGCAGGTAATCCGCGAGGCTCGTCAAGCCTGCGAGCTCCGGCTTCCCCTGCGTCAATCGATTGCGAGCGCCCTCGAGGAATCCTTGATTGCTCACGCTGGCGGAGCGGCCTGCGGAATTGCGCACCTTCGAGTACGCCTCGTTGATCTGGTTGCGCAGTTGGTCGTCCAGATTCTGGATGTGCGAGATGACGCGCTGAGAGGCATCGAATGGCGATGGCGCAGCAGCTGCGCCGAGCTCATTGAGGTTGGCAATTAGCGCCCGGTTCTGGGCTGACAGAAGATCCGCCAGCGGCTCACCGACGCCGCGTTGACCAGAAACGCGATGCTCCCATGCCCACTGCATGGGGTCGCGAGTCAGCTGAGCCCGCGTCAAATGGACAGGGACCGGGAGCGCCGCTGCATCCGCCCGACGCGCGATCACTTCAGCGCTCGGGCTCACACCGGCTTTCAGCGCATCGGCAACCTCTTGCTTGATCGCTGAGTACACATCTGGATTGATCTGGGCGTCGCCCACGGCCACACGCGTGATGTTATCCGTGATGTCCTCAGCCGCGGCATCGACGGCCTTGTCGGATGCGGTCGGGCCCAGCACTTTGCGCGTGGTGCTGGTCGCATACTGCATGGCTGGCTCGAGCAGCTTGACTGCTCCGCTCAGCGAGCCGCCTGTAGCGCCGCCCAAGGCGGCTTGCATTGACTTGTCCCAGATGAAATTGCCTTCGGTGTTCACCGGCTGCAGCAGTGCTTGGAAAGCGCCGGCCTTCGCGCCCGCTTTGATCGCCTCGACGAGCTTGAGGCCCTTGCTCGCTGGCGTCAGCCACCCAACAGGATTCGCCAGTGCGCCAGCTGTGCGCCACCAGTCCATTCCTTCGCGGCCCGCTTCCTTTCGAGCGGCTTGGTAGGCCCGCTCGTCGCGGCGGACCATCTCGTCGAACTCTTCCGTAGTTCGCGGCCGCGCTACATCTTCGGCGACGCGCTCCGACATGCCGGGAATCGAGCCCACGATGCTGCCCATGGACTTGCGCGCAACATTCATCGCGGCGTCCGGGCTCAGGTGCTGCATCAGCTGGCCGGGGCCGGTGAGGGTATCCTTCAATCCCTGGCCGAAGGCGCGCTGCCACCATGAGACGCTTTCCTCGGGCTTCGGCGCGGCGTCAGGCTCGTCGCCGAGGATGTCGTCGAGCGGCGCCTTCTGCGGCTCGTCGTCGGCCAAGAGTTCGTCGAGGCTAGCCATCAGTCCATGGCCCCCAATTCACGCAGCAGCTTGAGCTTTTCTCGCAGCCGTGCCTTTTGCTCTGGAGTGAGCGCCTTCCTCATCTTCTCTTGCTTGGCGGGTGAGGCCGCCTTCAGCTGGAACAACAGGGGGTCATAGGCCTGGCGCCACTTGGTCTCGAATTCGTGGTGATTGGTGATCTTGTTTTCCTTGAGCCATTTTTCTTGAGCGTCACCCTTCGCTGCCATTGCCATGGTCTGGGCCTTGGCATACTCCAACACCGACTGCACGGCGTCCCGTGTGTAGCCGGTGGAGGCGTTCTGCCGCGCGATCGACTCTCGAGCAGCATCGGTGGAGGCGTTGGCGCCCAGCACTCGGGCGCTGTCGGCCGCGATACGCTCAAGATACTTGTCCAGCATCTGGAGCTTGGTTGCGTCATCAACTGCGGTGTCGAAGCCCGGCAGGATGGCTGAAATGGCCGACTCGATGTTTGCGCGCTTCCTGGCGAACTCGCTGCCGCCGCCAGTGCTCACGCTCTCGCTGATCTTGAGCGCCTTGTCGATCTGGTCTAGCTGCTGAGGCGCGAGCGATGCCGCAATTCGGTTGGCCTCGACGTTGCGGAAGTTGGCCTCCGCCTGCTGCTCCAGGGATTGGCGCTCGCCGGGTGTGAAATGCTGTGGGCCTTCCAGCGGACGCACGGCAGTAATGTTGCCGCGCGGGTCGCGGCGCTGCTCGTACGGATTGCCGAGCACGTCCGTCATGACCTGCGACTGTTGTCCCGGTGCAATCGTGAGCGGGATTGTCGCGGGGGCCTGCTGGATCTGCGCGTACGGATTGACGTTGCGCAGCTCGCCGCCGGTGCTCTGGTACTGCGGTGCCTGACGCGTGGCCTGCTCGCTCGCGGAGGTCGCCTGCAGCTGAATGTTCTGCAGCACCTGACCGACGCGCCCCTCGGGGGCATTCATCAGCGGCGCTGCATACGCTTTGACGACGTTCTCCACATCGGGGCCATACATCATCGCGTACTGCCCGATCGCCTGCGTCATCTTCTGTCGCCCTTCTGGCGTCCCGGCCACCACCTCTGGATCGGATCGCAGCGCGCCGACCATCTCGGCAAATGACTGGCGCTGCGCATCGGTGAGACCAACGAGCGCCTGTTTTGCCGCGAGTTGCTGCTGTTTGATTTGTGCGGCCTGCTGGAGCGCTTGCGGGAACTGGTCTCCCGCAGCCTCACGGAGGCCGCTGTCCATAATCTTGTTCAAATCGATGGTTCCGTCATCGCCCACCAACTTGGACCAATCGAACTGCGCGAGCGCCGCGCGCTGACGCTGAGTCTGCTGCGCCGACTCGAGCGCAGTCCTGTCGGCCTGGACGGCGATCGCCGCTCTCTGCATGTTGAGCAGATCGGAGAGCTTCCCCATGGTGTCGGGTTTGCGCGCCGACAGGGGGATGGACGCATCGACCTGACCGTATTCGGCCATGTCAGCCTCCCTGCCTATTCATCGCGTACCACGCGCCGATAGCGCCAAGATCCGATAGCGCGCCGCCCCACGCATTCGCAGCGCCGATCTGCCCGGCGGCGGCAGCGTTTGCACCACCCACGATGTTTGCGCCGATGTTTCCACCGGTGGCGACGGCCTGATTCCCCACGCCCGCGGCGGCGTTCTGGCCCAATCCCGCCATGGCCGTGAGGCGCTGGAAGATGTTGCCTTGCTGTGTTTGGAAGCGATTGAACGCAGCTTGGTATTCCTGAGACGCTGCACCTTGGTTGTAGTCCATGAGCGCCTTGAGTGCGGGGCCAGAAAGCGCTCCGGAACCCGCAGCCGCAGTGTTCATCACGCCTTGCGCGCCCTGTTGCAGTCGCCACTGGTAGCCGGGATCCATGCCGGCCTTGAAGGCTTCCGGCGTGAACAGCTGCGTCAGAAAGCCGGTCGGCAGGCCGGTGTTGTCCTTTGCGTAGCCCTGCTCATCCAGTTCACCACCCCCTGCGGCGGTGGTGGGCTTCTGGATTGTCGGTAATTTGCGGCCCTCGCTTTTGCCGTGCCGCTCGTAGTGGAGCTGTGGGTTTTTGCTAAAAACAGGATGGGCGGCGACATCGGGATTATCGAGAAGGTATTGCTGCCAGTCCGGCATGCCGACTGCACCTTGATCGATTTCACCAGGCGCAGTGGGCAACTTGACGCCACCGCCTCCTGGAGCAAGGCCCAGCAGTCGCGAGAGGACATCATTCGCGCTATAGCCCGATTGCATGAATGGCGCCTGTTGGGCACGCGAGATATCGAACATCTCACGCTGAACATCGGCTGCATATGCAGCGGCGTCTTTCTGCGTGCGCGCGGCGCTCTTCGCAGCGGATGAGCTCATCGCCGCGCCCGCGAGTCCTGCTACAGCGGCACCAGCCGCGGCCCAACCTACGGGCATCTCTATACCCTCCCCGTGAACCGAGTGCGGATACAAACAATCATGGTCATGCGCGTCTCATCAGTCGGGTTCAGCACCCAATGGGGCCGGCTGTTATCGAACCAGAAGCAATCGCCGGGGTTCGTCACGAGCGACCTGTCCTCGACGTGGAAGGACTGCCCTCCGTTCGACGCGAGCTGCACAGCGAATTTTTCGTAGTAACGGGCATGCCAGCCGTTATCGACATGCGGATAGCAGGTGGCGCCCGGCGGCTGCTTGGTGATCAGCACCATGCCCAGCCGCTCGCCCTGTGCCGCCCGCATCAGATCGAACACGATAGGGAACACAGATGGCAGGCGCTTCACGGCATCCCACCACACCGCCTCGTGCTCTTCATTGAACGCCGCCCGGTCACCCGTGAAGTTCTCGCGCGCGTTGTAGCGGACGATGATGTCGCTCATCTCCCGATGCGGGGACTGCGGATGATTGGTCCGGAGGTCAAAGTCATCCCACAACTCGGGAGCTGCCTCCAGCTCTTCGAGCAGTGTCCGCACATCGAATTTGAATGGCATGAGGCGCAACATCAGTGCGGCCTCAGCTCGGACATGAAACGGGCCGTTGCTTCCCGATTGATCGAGACGCCTTGAAAGTGCGGCTGAGCATTGATCTCACGAAGCACCGCCCACCGCTCTGCGTCGAACGGACGGTCGAGCAGGTATTCGTAGATGGCCTTGGCCCTGACCGGGTCAAACAGAGCGTCCCAAGGCATGTGCACGCCATCAATCCGATCGAGCACGCCCGCCCACTGGGAGCCGCACCCCGTCATCCCGATGCGCTCGAGCGAGTCGTCCACCTCGGATAAATCTCTGTGCAGGATGACCTTGCGCGCCGGATGCGCATTGACCCATTCCGGGAACAGCGCGATGGCCGTGCAGGCAATGCCCAGCATCTTCGGCGTTTCGATGGCGTCGAGCTCATCCCGCGTCCATTTGATCAACGGATCATGCAGGCACAGCGTCTCGTCCGTGGTCAGCCAGTTGCTGGCCCAGGTGGTCGCGGAGCGCGGCGCTGCAATGATCATGAACTCAATCATGGTCACATCGGGAAATAGGTGATGATCGGAGCCGAGGAATACGTCACGCGCAATCGGTCGCCCTTGTCCATCTGCACAAAGCCGGCAGTTATGCCAGTGTCGTACCAATTCGTTCCATCGCGGCTGAACTCGATCACAGAAACAGCGCCCCCTGAAATGTGCGCCTGACCGCGAATGACAGCGGTATAGGTCATCGGGGACGTGGTCACGGTGATGCTTGTTTCCTGCTGCGGGAGGCCCTCCGTCACTGCGAGATAGAGGTTGTAGAAGAAGATGTACCAATCCTTCTGCGCAAGGCCGCCTGCCGCGACGAGCGGCGTCTGATTGCGCGTCATGGCAAAGCGCGCGAGCAGGCTCATAGATGCCCCGTCTCGCTCGGCAGCTGAAACAGCGTGGCGCCCACGATGTCACGCTTGACCGGATCGCTGAATCGCACCTCATACACGCGGTCCCAGGCTTGGCCCAGGCGACGCCAGATGGCGCGATCCTTGGTCCGTCCCGCCTTACCGATAGAGGTCCAATGCTCGTTGCCGAAGCTCTGGCCGCCGTCATTCGACCAGCGCAACATGGCTTGAGGATTCACACCTTGACCGGTCTGGGATCCGACACCCGCTGTGAATTCGATCTGCAGCGCCGTGTTGATCACGCGCTTGCGGTCCTGCGCGCTCCACACGTGCGGGCAGCGGCGGACAGCAACGATGGGCTCGCCGGCGTCGGTGAAGAATTTCCGGCTCATTTGGTGAATCTCTCCGGACTGGTAGTCGCCCACCAGCCGGAGATTCTGGAAATTCATGTAGCAGTTGGGCCGCTCGCGATGGAACTGCCCCGTGCTGGCGTCGTAGGACAGCCGCTCATGCCATGTCCCGTTGCTGTCGAACACCCATGTTTTGTCCGCCGTGGGGAACGTCAACACGTAGAAGAGATGCCCCTCTTCCTCGTACGAGTAAGCAAACGCATCCGAGACAAGCGGATAGCTCGAGAGCGCCGTCTCGACGCCATGCTGACTGACTCGCTTCCAGCTGTACTGCTGCGTCTGGATGACGATGTTTTCGCCCTGGATGGTCTTGCCCAGCCACATCAGGCTGTCACCGACTTGGGTAATCGACTGCGGAGCGCTCGTGCCAATCGGAGGTGCCGCGCCCGGGATGCGCTGGAACGCGAATTGAGCGCCGCCGGCGTTGAACCAGATTTCGGAAGCACGCTCGCCGATAAGCCACAACTCGCGATTGAGCTCCTGCAGCCCTTGGAGGTTGTCGCTCTGGCTATCCTTCAGCGCGAAGAAAAGCGGCGGGAAGATGAGCGTATACGGGACGGGCCCAGAGGTCGCGAACGCCTGCGTACCTACCCGATTGACGATCAGCCACCCATCGATGAATGCGATGTGAGATGGCGGCTCGAACCCGGGATCAGAGATCACGCCGAACTCCGCCAGCGTGACGGTGATGGTTACATCGCCCGGTGTGCTCGTCGCCGCGGCGGACATCGTGATCGTGCCGGCGTCGATGTTGATGCTCTCGATCTTCGCGCCGCTCGCGATGCCCGTGCCGCTGATCTCACTGCCCACGACGAGCGCGGTATTGAGCGCTCCGACGTAGGGCAGCGTGGCGCTCCCGTTGGTCGGCGTCCCGGTGAACGTGGTCGTACCGGGCCCAGCAATGCGGACGTAGTAGCCATTCAGGCCATCGACGAGCACCGCATACCCACCGGCTCCGTTGTCTCGTATGCGGACCTGACCGCTGTTGGTGTTCAGCGTCCCGACCGCACGCGTCGAGAACTGCGCGATGGAACTCTGCGTAGCCGGCACTGTGCAGGTGATGAGGTAGACGGTATCGCCCGAGACAGCGATCGCCTGTTGGCCGCCCGGGAGCACCCAGGCCCCACGGACGGCCCCAACATCCAGTTGGATGACCGGATCCAGCCCCGGGCGCCCGAGCAGCGCGGTCGGCATCTTTGAATGCCCGTCTCCGGACACCTCCAGATACCAATTGACGAGCCGCTGCACGTCCTGGTTTGCGTTCGGCGGGGCATAGGCCTGGCCGACAAAGCCGAAGTCAGCGCCCGGCATTATGACTCCTGTCACACCGCCCGGTGCCCAGCTGTGGCACACTCAGGGCATGATCAAGGCCATTATATGGACAGCGCTGGCATTCTTGGTCCACCCGATCCTGGGGATCGTGTTCCTGGTGGCGGAAATCGCCTATGCGGTGGGAAAGCGCGATCACCTGAATCCCCCGTAAAGGATCCATCCCGCATCCGTCGTTTTCGGCATGACGATTTGGGCGTCATACGTCGACACTGGGACCGGGGTCCGATTGAGCGCCTTGATCTGGTCGAATGATTCCTTGGCAAGCCGCTCCATCTGCGGCGTCCAGATGGCGCCATACTCCGGCGCGAGTTCCCGCGCGAGATTGCGCTTGATCGCTCGAGCATACCCGGGCGGCATCTCGACCGCTTCGGTGAGGTCCGAGAACCGCTGGAGCACGGTATCCGTGAAGAGATGGAGCTCGCCCGCCTGCGAGGGATTCTGATAGAACTTGAGCGTGGCGAGCGGATACGTCGGGTTGTACCACATGACGATCGGCCACGGCGCGGCGATGCCCTTGTATCCAATCCGGTTGTACGTGTCCTCATCCACCGGCGTGATGGTGTAGTCGAGGCCACTCGCCTGCGTCGTGATGCGAGTGAAACTCTGCCGCACACGGATCGGGCGCGGGATCTTGAAGTCGCCCGGAATGGTGTAGCCGATCTGCTGTATGCCCGGAGACGCCGTCGCGATCCGAGACATCGTCACCGTGCCAGCAACTGCATCGAAGGACTCGATGGTGGTGCCGTCCGGGATCCCTGTGCCGCTCAGATCGCCGCCTGCGACCATGTCGGGAGGCACGATGGCATTGGTGATCGTGTCGCTGCCGCTCGTCACCTCGCCGGCAAACTGACCTGCATCGTAGTTGCCGACCGTGTACTCATACTTCCCGGGGGTGAATGTCAGGATGTACTCGGCGCTCTTGAAGATTGCGCCGGGCGTCGTGGACCACGACTCGAGCATATCGTTGAGCGTAGCGAGCGCATCTTCGGCATCTGCGGCGTCCAGGGATTCGCCCGGCGCATAGATGTTCGCGAACTTGAGCGCTCCCGTGATGAGATCCTGAGCCGTGGTCACAGGATCACTCCAGTAGCAGACTCACGACTCCCTGGCCCGCTGCCACGGCGGTGGTGTTGTTGTCCGCCGCACCCGTGACGCACGCCACCCATAGATCGGCCATCGCCTGAGCCACACCGTTCGGCCATGACACGCACACCGAGCCATCTGCGCCCGCCGCGGGATCGAGCGCGGGCGCCGCGATCACGAGATCGGGCGGCGTCGTCCCCACAACCGGTGCAGCCGACGACCACCACAGCTTGACGTAGTACGGCGCATCCACTGTGTTGATGAGCGACGCGCCAACCAACTTGCAAGGCGAGCCGCTCAGCCGCCGCAGGTTGTTGGAGGCGGCAGTGACAAATCTATAGACGCGTGCGGTCATGGGCCTACACCAAGGCCGGAGGCAATGGCTGACCCGGATTCGACGGCCGAGTCACGCGTACGATGTACGTCTGCGACGCCGTGGGCGTGATACCACTCTCGGTGACGTTGACGAATGTGATCGCGAGGGTATTGGGGGCGCTAACACGAGCCCCGACAATGCCGAGCCCCGCTTGGGCAGTCGGTTTCTGGACGCTGACCATATCAGTGGTCTGCAATCCTGGCACCGTGAATGTTTGCTCAGCTGTCGTGAGCGCGTCGACCTCCGATGGACTGAGCGTCACCGCGAGCAGCGTGTCATAGAGAATGTTGCCACGGGCAATATCGGACGATGGCATGGATGTACTCCGAGAGGCGGGAGCGGCTAGCCCCCGCCTCAATTGGGTTTAGGTCGCCGTCGAGTCGTCGACGATCAGTCCGAGGTTGGCGAGCGCCGTCAGCAAACTCGCCAACGCCGTGCCGTCATCGCGAGCGCCTGTCACAGTCTGCTGCGCGATCGGCGT